>NZ_JAHOOJ010000060.1:0-677 GCF_019132535.1 Erysipelatoclostridium sp. DFI.2.3
GTTGTTTTAAATCCGTTAACATCAGCAACCAAAGAATTAAGCTTAGTTGATGTATAAGATGCAGTGGATTCAATTGAAGACACTCTGCCAGTCAATCCATTTACACTTTGTTCAAACTGTGTCTGTTTACTCGTTACACTTGTCAGAGTGGAGGTATGCTCACCAACCGTGCTGTTAATACCGTTTACGGTCTGTGTAAGACTACTATAATTGGTCTTTAAGGTTGATACATCACCTTTAGCTTGTGACATGTCGGTAATCAGTGATGAGATTTTACCATGCTCCACGGATAACGCTGTACTCAGTGTGCTTATGTCACCGGTGATAGTGTTATACACTACAGATAGAGACTGGTTTGCTCCATCTACCAAAATATGACTAGACTTAATGACCTCTGTACCGTCATTTATCTCTTTGACCAATGATGTGATGTTTATCTTGTCTCCCGATATGTTGGCGTTATCAGCTACCATGCTATCCACGATAATTGGCCGTTGTATACCGGACGCGGTTATGCCGGTTGCATCAAACATCAGCCTGCCGGATGCGTCCCAGACATACATGTTGTAGTCTCCGGATGCATCTTTGCCAATTTGTACTCTTGGCCTTGTGATATCTTTAATCTGGAGGGTCTCACCAAAAATATCCAAACGGCCTGATTGTGACTTAAAGTGTAT
>NZ_JAHOOJ010000061.1:0-629 GCF_019132535.1 Erysipelatoclostridium sp. DFI.2.3
ACCTCATCTCTTTCCGCCATTCTTGGCAATATGTAGGGCGTTTTACCCTCTTATACTACTTCGTTAATTCTTCGTGACCTATCTCAACCAGAATTTTTTTCACTCCGGCTTCTAGCGCTTTGGGGACATCAGCAAAATCAAGCTTTCCATCTAAGATACGATATACCAGAAAATTTTCCATTATGCTTTACCTCCTGCCGCCATCAGTATCAAATCTTGAACTGCCTGTGCAGTCACCTCTTGCTTAAGTTTCAATTCTTCCAGCATGCTTTCTGCTGTTTCTTTATATAAAGACAAGAAAGCGACTTCACCATAATCAGCTGCTTTTACAACTTCCCCATCACCGCCATATTCAACTGGCGATACCTCATAATGCAAATCTAATGATACGTAGCTGTCTAAAACCACATATCCATCACATACAGTAAGTGTCTCGCCTGTTGCGTTTTCTACACACAATGTCTCAATGTTTTCCTTTTTTGAAAATTCAGAATGAATTTCTTTTAGTGATCTATCAGCAATGAAAGCAAGTTTCACATGATTATCTCCGACATTGAATCCGTCTGTGATCAGCTGATATCTACTGCCATTTTTCAGTTTAATAAATTCCATATCTTAATGCTCCTTTC
>NZ_JAHOOJ010000062.1:0-603 GCF_019132535.1 Erysipelatoclostridium sp. DFI.2.3
CTGTTCAAAGTCATTCAGCCTCTGCATTTCCTTCTCCTTTACGATGTCATTGATTGCCGGCATATGAACAAAGGTGCGAAGGATGAGCGGATAGCCGCTTTCATCTTCTCCCTGCTCATTACGCATCTGATACTGATTGATCAGATTTCTGTTGTTCCATGCATACTCATCAATGAAGATAATTTGATAAACCGGCTTTAATTGATCATAAAACTCACCGCTTTTCAGCTGATTGTTCAACGCTCTGGCACCGTAAAATTCAAAGCGCATCATTTCCGCTATTCCCTTACAGGTCGTCTGCATCTCGATATTGAAATGACGATTTTGTTCATCCTTTACATGCACATCCAGAATGATGCGCTTCTTTCCGATGATGCCCGGATCCAGGTTGGGATTGAGTACGGTGCTTTCCTTTACCCTGATTCCGGTAACACGCTCAATGATGGTGTTGCGGGCGTACACAGAGCCTTCATCCTCACGGGAAAGGGTGTACTTAAAAAATAGATCGTTACTGTAGTTGAGTTGATTCCTTGCATTTGACATTTTTATGTCCTCCATTCTGTAAGGGCTCCTTACCCCCTTCTATACGTATGGAATCTGTCA
>NZ_JAHOOJ010000063.1:0-584 GCF_019132535.1 Erysipelatoclostridium sp. DFI.2.3
CATCTACCGTGATGTAGAAGGAGTTTCTGATTACGTCATTTAATTTATTAAATGGCGTTTTTTGTTTTTATATATCGCTATATTCTGCCTTATTATCTTCATATTTTTTAATATAATAGCTCTTTTTTATGCTAAAAAAGCCGACATAAAGCCGGCTTATCGTCCTCATGAACAAATAATGGGGGGAAAAAAGGGCGATACAATCATTAAGTGATTGCTTATATACTATACTACTTATATGTTGAATTGTAAATAAAAAAAGCTACTATCTGGTGTGGAGAGTAGCTAATTAAGTAAACCTAAATTTGAATCAACTGTAAAATCGTTATCTTTCTCAACTTGTTCTATATCTTGCCGGGTAAAATCCTTAAATTTGTTAAATAACTTAACTATAATCAATATAATAAAGAATTGTATTTTTGATTTCATACCATTAATCTTGCATTTTAAAGGCGATCTTACTGTTGCTATCTTATGATTCATTTCTCTCACATCATCAAATAAATCAATAACGCCCTTATCCTTACACTCTTCAATTTCATTAAACAACTGTATACTTTTACACAAAGGTACCAAATCAGATA
>NZ_JAHOOJ010000064.1:0-561 GCF_019132535.1 Erysipelatoclostridium sp. DFI.2.3
GTCCCCAAAGCGCTAGAAGCCGGAGTGAAAAAAATTCTGGTTGAGATAGGTCACGAAGAATTAACGAAGTAGTATAAGAGGGTAAAACGCCCTACATATTGCCAAGAATGGCGGAAAGAGATGAGGTTATGAAACATATGACACAGACTTTAACAGACAACTATAATGCCTTTGTCGGCGCTGTAATCGCCGTACTGAGTATGGTATTTGGAGAGCATTGGTATTTATTCGCATTATTTCTATTACTCAATATTGCAGACTGGGTAACAGGCTGGATGAAGTCAAGAATCATGAAAAAAGAAAATTCAGTAAAGGGTTGGCAAGGAGTACTTAAAAAGATTGGATACTGGATCATGATTACGTTTGCATTCATGATTGCGGCAGGCTTAATCGAAATCGGTGAGATTATCAGTGTAGACTTACAGATTACTACGCTGCTTGGATGGTTCGTGCTGGCCAGTTTGATTGTGAATGAAGCACGTTCCATCTGTGAAAACTTTGTTGAAGCTGGATTCAACGTACCAAAAATTTTGAGCAACGGCTTAGCTGTTGCCGACAAAC
>NZ_JAHOOJ010000065.1:0-286 GCF_019132535.1 Erysipelatoclostridium sp. DFI.2.3
GTCCCCAAAGCGCTAGAAGCCGGAGTGAAAAAAATTCTGGTTGAGATAGGTCACGAAGAATTAACGAAGTAGTATAAGAGGGTAAAACGCCCTACATATTGCCAAGAATGGCGGAAAGAGATGAGGTATATGAAACATATGGCACAAACAATCACAGACAACTACAACGCATTTGTGGGCACTGTTATAGCAGTTATCAGCGTGATATTCGGAGAACACTGGTATCTGTTTGCGTTGTTCCTTGCACTTAATATAGCAGACTGGGTAACAGGTTGGATGAAGTCAA
>NZ_JAHOOJ010000066.1:0-283 GCF_019132535.1 Erysipelatoclostridium sp. DFI.2.3
TATAATTATAATTATAATTATAATTATAATTATAATTATAATTATAATTATAATTATAATTATAATTATAATTATAATTATAATTCTAATTATAATTATAATTATAATTATAATTATAATTATAATTATAATTATAATTATAATTATAATCATAATTATAATTATAATTATAATTATAATTATAATTATAATTATAATTATAATTATAATTATAATTATAATTATAATTATAATTATAATTCTAATTATAATTATAATTATAATTATAATTATAATTATAATT
>NZ_JAHOOJ010000067.1:0-255 GCF_019132535.1 Erysipelatoclostridium sp. DFI.2.3
AAATCCGTGCTCACCGTTATCTCTCTCATAAATCTACACTTTCTCTAGAATGTGAGAACTATGCTCACTGTAAGTTTAAGAGAAAGAATTGTACTGTCAACTGCCCTGATTATTCTAAGTTCCGCTGCAAACGCAGAGATCGTACTCCGGGAGCTTGTAATGGCTGTGAGAAACTGAAAAGCTGCCGCTTTGATAAATACCTCTATAAACCTACGATCGCCTATGAGGAATACCGTAGCGAACTCGTTGAGTCTC
>NZ_JAHOOJ010000068.1:0-255 GCF_019132535.1 Erysipelatoclostridium sp. DFI.2.3
ATATATATATATATATATATATATATATATATATATATATATATATATATATATATATATATATATATATATATATATATATATATATATATATATATATATATATATATATATATATATATATATAGATATATATATATATATATATATATATATATATATATATATATATATATATATATATATATATATATATATATATATATATATATATATATATATATATATATATATATATATATATATATATATATA
>NZ_JAHOOJ010000069.1:0-254 GCF_019132535.1 Erysipelatoclostridium sp. DFI.2.3
CAAACAGATGATATAAAGAATGATAAGAGCAGCGGCAAAGAACAGTTATTTATAGTGTAACTATAAAATAGAAGTGGAATTTAGTTATACATAGGCATAATGGAGCCTATTTTCAGTGCGCTTATTCGGGAATATAGCAAAAGATGTGTAAATAGTAAAAAGCGGGTAAGAATGTAGATACGAAACATACTTACAGGAGGAAAAATACTATGAACACATCTTTTATTTCGACAAAGCAGATTAAGGATCTTGTC
>NZ_JAHOOJ010000007.1:0-192189 GCF_019132535.1 Erysipelatoclostridium sp. DFI.2.3
ATTATAGAAAAAGAAACAGATGAATGCCACCTGTTTCTTTTGGGATTTATCCCCCTAAAGTGTCCCTCAAAGTTCAGACCCCTAAATTGACCCCTAAAGTTTAGCCCCCCAAATATTTTGGATACCCATATTGAGGGCATCCTTTTTTTCTGCAGCAGCATGGGGGCGAAAGGGTGTCCATATATAATGCACAAATTTATCATTTTGTCTGAAAATAAAGTGATACATAGCATGCTAATGCATTTAGTTTCATAAAAATGATGGTTTTCTTTCATGAAAATGTAAACAAAAATGACATTTTCGTGTGAAAGTGAGAGTTAAAATATTGTATTTCTATGTGAATTACGATATAATAAGGTCATTATCAGGAATGATAGGAGGGAATTAGATGAAAAAGCTATTCAAAGTGATGGCCGCAGCAGCATGTGCGCTTTCACTGACAGCCTGTGGAGGATCTTCTAAAAAAAGTGATACATTAGTTGTAGGAGCTGAGGAACTTACAGGAACATTTTCACCATTGTACTACACTGGTGCTTACGACGGATACGTAATCGATCTGGTGTACAACAAATTGATGGAGTATGACGTGGATGGTAATTTACAGCCTTCTCTGGCAGAAAAAACGGACGTTGCCAAGGATGGTAAAACAATTACATTCAATCTGAGAAAGGGTGTTAAGTTCTCAGACGGAAGCGACTTCACAGCAAAGGATGTTGAATTCTCATACAAGGTAGTTTCAGATCCAAGCTATACAGGACGTTTCATCTCTACTTGCCAGTATCTGGAAGGATACAAGCAGTACAACAACAAAAAGAACAAGGAAGAACCAGATTATCCTGGTATCGAAGTGAAGGACGATTATACTGTCGTATTCCACTTCACAGAAGCAAGAAACGATAATCTGCAGAGTCTGATGAACATCAGTGTTATCAGCTCTAACCAGTTTAAGGATTCCTATGCTTACAAGAAAACAAAACCAATTCAGGATGCTGTAGGTAAACCAATCGGTACCGGACCATACGTATTGGACAAATGGGAAGCCGGTACAGGTGCTTCTCTGAAAAAGAATGAGAAATACTGGGGCGATGATTACAAGGGTATTGCAAATGTCATTATCAAACCGGTAAAGATGGAAACGGAATATCAGGAACTGAAATCCGGCAATATCGACCTGCTGGCAGGACAGATTGAGCCTAAGAAAATCGGACCTGCTTCCAACAACGAGGATCTGACAATCAACCACTACCCACGTGGTGGTATGGGTTACATCACTTACAACACAGTAAATGGTGCAACAAGTGAAAAAGAAGTACGTCAGGCACTGTCTTACGCATTCGACCGTCAGTCTTTCGTTAATTCTTACTATGAGTGCAAGGACTGCAAGGATCTTGATGGTGTAGAAATCGGTTATGTACCAACAACTTGGAACAACCCAATCTCTAAGCTTGGTAAAGTTATCACAGGCGAGGAAAAGGTTGACGGCTTAACAAACTACAGCTATGACATCGAAAAGGCTAAAAAGCTTCTGGATGATGCAGGATGGAAAGTCGGAGCTAGCGGATTCCGCGAAAAAGACGGACAGAAGCTGGAAATCAAAATCATGGCAATCAAAGATCATGATATCCTGAACAACCTGATCCCTATGTGGAAAAAGGCTTGGGGTGAAGAGCTGAAAGCTGATGTTAAGGTTGCAACTGTTGACTTCAACACACTGATGGATAAAGTATACTATGACAAGAACATTGAAGAATGGAACGTTTACTTCATGGCTACTTCTTTCACAGATGATACAATGTCAGGTGCTGTAACGAACTTTGATTCCAAATATGTTGGTGATGGTCTGGACAACACAAGCCGTCTGAAAGACGAGAAGCTGGATAGTCTGATGGATGCTGCATTGACAGAAATGGATATGGATAAAGCAAAAGACAAATGGGTAGAGGCTCAGAAACAGGTAAATGAAGACGTTTCTGCACTGCCTGTATATGGTAACACTTACTTTGACTTCTACAACAAGAAGATCAAGAATCTGAAGACAAGTGCACTGTACCAGTGGACACATGGTCTGAGGGATGCTACAATCGAGTAAATTTAAGTAGTAAACTGTAAAGTGTTCAAATAAGAGCAAGGATACACTTGCTCTTATTTATGTTTTAATTCAACTTCTATGTTTCAAAATTAAGTTTTTTTGGAGGTGATCTCATGCTGAAATATATAGTTAAACGTTTGCTAAATCTAATTCCTGTCATATTTATTATTTCAATCGTCATTTTTGGGACCGTAAAGGGAATGCCAGGAGATCCAGTTGATGCTTATCTGGGAATGGGAAGCAAGGCTACCCCGGAACAGAAACAGCAGATTCGTGAGGAATTGGGACTTGATAAATCTCTGCCAGAACAGTATGTAATCTGGGTGGGAAATCTTGCTAAAGGAGAACTGGGGACATCTACCAAGTTCAAACTTCCAGTTTCTGAAATCATTGGAGACTACGTATGGAATACATTCCTGCTGAATCTGGTTTCCCTCGTTATCGGTATCGGGCTTTCTATTCCGATTGGAATTAAGCAGGCAACAAAAAAATTCTCTAAATTCGACAATTTCTGGACAGTATTCTCCTTATTGGGTGTATCTGTGCCAACGTTCTTCTTTGCGCTGATTCTGATTTTCTTCGTAGCGCTGCCTTCCGGCGTGATACCGGTCAACGGTATGCGTACCCCGGATCTTGCAGTCTTCGGATATGATAATATATTCCAGGAAATCGGAGATGTTGCATTGCATATGCTGCTGCCGATAATTGTTCTTGCGTTCGGTAACTTTGCGACCTTCTCCCGTTATGTTCGAAGCTCCATGATTGATGTTATCAATCAGGACTATGTGCGAACCGCGCGTGCAAAGGGCTTGAAAGAGAAAACAGTGATTTACCGTCATGCATTTAAAAATGCGCTGATACCTCTTGTTACACTGCTGGGTCTGTACATTCCTTCCCTGTTCAGTGGGGCAATGATTCTGGAATCCGTATTCCTGTGGCCTGGTCTGGGTAAGATTTTGATCGAGGCAATCAGTGGACAGGATCAGAGTATTATCACGGCGTGTCTGATGTTCTCTGCCATTTTGATGGTGCTGGGAAATCTGCTGTCGGATATTCTATATTCCGTTGTCGATCCACGTGTTAAAGTAGAATAGAGGTGATTAGAATGGCGAAAGAAAATGTAAATCAAACGGAAATAAAGCTGGATAAAAGCGATACCATGGGCCCTTGGCAAATTGCATGGAATAAATTCAGACAAAACAAAATCGCTATGGCTGGTCTGATCATTTTTATACTGATCGTTCTTGCCGTGATTTTCGTACCGATCATAAGCGGTGTTAATGTAAATGATTATAGCTTTGATACAAAAAATATTGGACCGAATGCTGAGCACTGGCTGGGTACTGACCAGCAGGGGCGTGATGTATTCTTCCGTTTGTTCCTGGGTGGACGTATTTCTATCATGGTAGGTATCATCGCTGCCCTGATTACGGTGTTCCTTGGCTGTGTGATCGGTGGTATATCCGGTTATTATGGTGGATGGATTGACAATCTTCTTATGCGTTTTGCGGAAATTGTGTACTCTCTGCCATTTACACCACTGATTCTTGTACTGGCATATAATATGTTATGGACACCGTCAAATGTGAAAATGTATATCGTATCGTTTCTGATCGGTGTGCTCTCGTGGCCGGGACTGGCGCGTCTTGTGCGCGGGCAGATTCTGTCACTTCGCGAACAGGAATTCATGCAGGCCTGCGAGGCACTTGGTCTGAGTGATTTTTCAAAAATATTCAAGCATCTGATACCGAATGTTTTATCCATGATCATTGTTAATGCGACATTGTCCATGGCGAGTGCTATTCTGACAGAGGCCGGATTATCTTTCCTTGGTATGGGTGTTACCGCACCTACGCCTTCCTGGGGAAATCTGATGGAACTGGCAAGAAATACCGAAGTCTTCCAGGACTTTCCATGGAACTGGCTGCCTGCCGGTATCATGTGTCTGCTGACCGTTATCTCCATCAATCTGATTGGAGAGGGACTGCGTGATGCGTTTGACCCGAAAGATATACGATAGGAGCTGGTGAGTATGGAACAAGTAAAGAACAAGAAAATATTGGATGTTGAAAATCTGAAAGTATATTTCTATACAAAAAAGGGTGTTTCCAAGGCTGTAGACGGAAACAACTTCAAAATGTACGAAAATGAAACACTGGCAATCGTTGGGGAATCCGGCTGTGGAAAGAGTGTTACGGCCATGAGTATCCTTGGTCTGGTGGATGAACCCGGTAAAATCGGGGAAGACAGCAAGATCATGTACGGTGACAAAAACCTTGCGACATTAAAGGATGATGAAATCCGTAAGATTCGTGGTAACGATATCTCTATGATTTTTCAGGAGCCGATGACTTCACTCAACCCGGTATTCACAGTAGGAAATCAGATTATGGAAAATATCCTGTTGCATGAGGATGTAAAAAAGGAAGAGGCACACGAACGCGCTGTCAAGCTTCTGGACATGGTTGGAATTTCCCGCCCGGAAAAGGTTGTGGACAACTACCCGCATCAGCTATCCGGTGGTATGCGTCAGCGTGTTATGATCGCTATGGCGCTTGCATGTAATCCAAAGCTGCTGATTGCCGATGAACCGACAACAGCACTGGATGTTACCATTCAGGCACAGATTCTGAAGCTGATGAATGACCTGAAGGAAAAAACAGGAACCTCCATCATGCTGATTACGCATGACCTTGGTGTTGTTGCACAGATGGCGGATCATGTAAATGTCATGTATGCCGGTAAGGTAGTGGAAAGTGCTCCGGTATTTGAAATCTTCAAAAACCCGAAGCATCCGTATACCGTTGGCTTAATGAGCAGTATGCCTTCCCTGAACAGCGGAAGCAAACGTCTGAGTACGATTGAAGGGAATGTACCAAACCCGATCAATCTGCCAAAGGGCTGCTATTTCGCAGACCGTTGTCCGAAGGCGATGCCAAAATGCAGGGAGTCCCAGCCGCATGACGTGAAGGTCGGATCCAGACATCACGTTAGCTGCTTCCTGTTTGATGATGCGAAAGGGGAGGAATAAAAAATGGAAGACAAGAAAGTAATTCTCGAAGTCAAAGACCTGAAAAAATATTTCCCTCTTGGAAAAGGTAAGCTGGATAAAAATAAAAAATATGTAAAGGCTGTTGATGGTGTATCCTTTAAGCTGTATGAAGGGGAGACGCTTGGTCTTGTTGGAGAATCCGGCTGTGGAAAATCCACACTTGGACGTGCAATTCTTCGTCTGCATGAACCGACAAGCGGGGAAGTGCACTTCAATGGTGAAGATATTCTGAAAAAGAACCGTAAGGAAATGCGAAAGCTGCGTGAGGAAATGCAGATTATTTTCCAGGATCCATACAGCTCTTTAAATCCCCGGATGAATGTATACAACATTTTGAGTGAACCGCTGGTTGCGCATGGCTATTATAAAAAAGGTGACGAGCTGAAGCAGTATATTCTGAATCTGATGGAAAAATGCGGGTTGCCGCCATACTACTGCTACCGTTACCCGCATCAGTTCTCCGGAGGTCAGCGTCAGCGTATCGGTATCGCCCGTTCTCTGGCACTTGATCCAAGCTTCATCGTATGTGATGAGCCGGTATCCGCACTGGATGTTTCCATTCAGTCACAGATCATCAACCTGATGATGGATATGCAGGAGGAACGTAAGATTTCCTATATCTTCATCTCTCACGATTTGAGTGTTGTGAAGCATATCAGTAACCGTGTCGGTGTTATGTATCTTGGTTCTCTGGTAGAGCTTGCAGATAAGAATGAAATTTATGAGAATCCTCAGCATCCTTATACAAAGGCGCTGATGGCTGCGATTCCAAAGCCGGATCCTACACAGCGTTCCAGCATGGAAGCAATTCATGGAGAGATTCCTAGCAATGTCAACGTACCAAGCGGATGTAAATTCCACCCGCGTTGTCCATATGCGAAGGATATCTGTAAAACACAGGAGCCGGCAGCGAAGGAAATCAAACCGGGTCACGTTGTTCTCTGCCACTTTGGCGGTGAGTTCTAGTGTTCATCAATAAACCGAAATTTAAGGATCTGTTGAAAAAGAAGGAAGTGCGGGAAGGGAAGGAAGCAAATCTTGAAAAGGGTGACTTTCTGGCTCTCATTATGGCTGCATTCTCGGTGTTTGTACCGGTAATTCTGCTGTTCTGTGCCGTACTCGGTATATTTATCTGGCTCTTTCTTCTGTATATTCACTAAGTCGTTAAAGACGAAGGCACAGGTGTCTGCAAATATTTGTAGAGCTCTGTGCTTTTTTTGTATTGGCTTTTTATGACTGTATCCAGACGGAAATGACTACAATTGGTATTTTCCTTGAAGCTTTCAGCTGCAGGACGCGCGGTGGTACAGCTTTTCCTTTGTCGAAAAAAGCGCTTTGTAATGCATTCTTCCATTGCTTATAGGCTCAAAAAATGTTATTATTTTAGGTAGAGATAGACTCATGGAAGCGTTGTGATTCTATCAGATAAGGACTACTTTTAATAAGTATTACATGAAGTAAGAGGAGGACATACTTATGTTAAAAGGTATTGCAGCATCCGCAGGGATTGCGATTGCAAAGGTTTACAAGCTGGAAACACCGAGCTTCGAAATTGTTAAGACAGAAGCAACACCTGCAGAAGAGGTAGCGAAATTCAACGCTGCTTTGGAAAAAACGAAATCTGATATCGAAGGTATCAAGGAACGTGCCGCAAAACGTCTGGCACCGGAAGAGCTGGCAGTTTTTGATGCTCACCTGATGATGGCAGGGGATCCTGAGCTGGCAAGCCAGATTATCTCAATGATTGAAAACGACAAGGTAAACGCAGAATTTGCGACCAATGAAGTTGCGAATATGATGGTTGCCATGTTTGAATCCATGGATAACGAATACTTTAAAGAGAGAGCAGCTGATGTTAAGGATGTTACATTCCGTTTGAAATGCAATCTGCTGGGACTGACGATTCCTGATCTGAGTGCAATCAACGAGGATTCCGTTATTATCGCACATGATTTGACACCTTCCGACACAGCGCAGCTGAATGAATACGCAAAGGGCTTTGCGACGAATATCGGTGGTAAGACAAGCCACTCTGCTATCATGGCAAACTCTCTGGAGATTCCTGCTGTTGTAGGCTGCAGTGGTGTTCTGGATGCCGCAAGCAATGGCGATACGGTAATTCTGGATGCATTGGACGGCGTTGTTATTCTGAATCCAACTGCTGAGGAAATCAAGGAATATGAAGGGAAACGTGCTGCTTATATGGAAGAAAAAGAAGCACTGAAGGTATTAAAGGATGCAAAATCCATTACAACAGACGGACATGAGGTTGAGCTTGCCGGAAATATCGGTACACCGGATGATGTAGAGGGTGTGTTGAACAATGGTGGTGAAGGTATCGGTCTGTACCGTACAGAATTCCTGTATATGCACTCTGATCACTTCCCTACTGAGGATGAGCAGTTTGAAGCTTATAAAGCAGTTCTGGAAGGTATGGGAGGACGCCGTGTTGTCGTACGTACACTGGATATCGGTGGTGACAAAAAGCTTCCTTACTTCACGTTCGATCCGGAAATGAACCCGTTTTTGGGATATCGTGCAATTCGTCTGTGTCTGGACAGAACAGAAATTTTCCGCACACAGCTGCGTGCACTGATCCGTGCTTCTGTTTATGGAAGACTGTGCATCATGTTCCCGATGATTGCGACGGTTGATGAATTCCGTCAGGGTAAGGCAATCTTTGAAGAAGAAAGAGAAAAACTGATTGCAGAAGGTGTTAAGGTTGCAGATAAAATCGAAGTAGGTATGATGGTGGAAATTCCTGCTGCTGCAGTAAATGCAGATAATTTTGCGAAGGAAGCAGATTTCTTCTCCATTGGTACAAACGATTTGATTCAGTACTCTATGGCAGCTGACCGTATGAATGAGAAGGTATCCTACCTGTATCAGCCATACAATCCATCTATCCTGCGTCTCATTAAAATGACGATTGACGGAGCACACAAGGAAGGCAAATGGGCTGGTATGTGTGGAGCAATGGCTGGAGAAGAATATGCGGTACCTGTACTTCTCGGTCTTGGACTCGATGAATTCTCCATGTCAGCTACACAGATTCTGAAGGCTCGCAAGATGGTTACCAACCTGAGCAAGAAGGAAATGGAAGGTCTTGCTGAGGAAGCACTGAAGCAGGCGACTGCTGAAGATGTTCTTGCACTTGTGAAAAAAGCAGTGGAATAATATTTATAAATGGAACCGGATGGCAGACTGCTGTCCGGTCTTTTTTATAGTGAAACAGACTGAAATTCCAGTGAAAAATACGAACGGTACTGCAGCTTTTGCTGTATCAATCATTCAGACAGCGTATGAAATCGCTTAATAGTATGTAAAAAACTGCATTTATAGACACTTGTATCGACAGAGTGTTTAAAAACATATATGATTGTGATATGATAATACCATGAAAACAGATAAGTTAGAGAGCTTGTATACACACATTGAAGAAAAAAGAGTCCTTCGTGATTTTGAAGGCATTTTTCATTATGCCTCCCAATATGATAATCAGCTGTTATTTTCTTGGCAGTTCCTATTTCAACACAGGTGTTTATGATAAAGCGATGAAATATCTGCAGGAGGGAATTCGCATCGGAGAACATGCGCCCTATCCATTTTTTCAGATGATGTGCTATAATCTGGCAGGGATGGTGAGTGGTACGCTTGGCGATGATATCATGTCGGTTGAATATATGCTGAAGTCCTATTATATCGCTTTGGGTCATCAGGAGCTCGGGTATCTGTATATCATTTTAAACAATCTGGGTGTACTCTTTTTTAACCTTGGTTATTATGAAATCGCAAAGGAATATTTCACCAATGCCTTTGAAGAGCGCGGAATCGGTAGCTATGATGATCTTAAAATCAATGATGGCTTCAATATCATCAATCTGATGGGGACAAGCATTTATCTGAAGGATGATCTTGAATATGAGCGCTGGCTGATCTGGTACCGAGAATTTCAAAAACGATTTCAGATCGTTACAGTAGATAATGACTATCAGATGTATCAGGTTCTCTTGTGTGCCCATACGCAGGATATAGCAAGGCTGCGTGCTGAAGTGGTCCGCTTTCTGGAAATTGCCGGCAGAGAAGAGGATCGTTTGCATACGTTTAAAAATCTTCTTAAGGTATTTAAGGTCTGCATGCAGTTTCAGGAACAGAAGCTTTCCTCACAGATTTTTATGAGCTTCAGCTGATTCTTCAGGATTATCCGAATTATCAGAATCATTCCGAGCTTAAGGAATGTCAGGTCATTTATGCGAACACTTTTAAAGCTGAACAGGAGCGTCTACAGGCGCTGGAGGAGTATTATGATATTCGGCAGCTGGAGCTTTCGGCTGCACACAACAACATGAAGAATACGCTGCTGTTAAAGATAGACATGGAACAGCTGCTGTATGAACGTTATCAGATTTTAAAGGAAAACAGGGAGCTGGAGCGTCGTTCTGAAATAGAGGAATTCACAAATGTCATGAATAAAACGGCGTTTCGGACACATGTGAGTGCAGAGCTTGAAACCATGCATCAGGATCAGTATGTCTGCTTGCTGGTCATTGATATTGATAAATTTAAAAGCATCAACGACACCTTCGGTCATCTTGTCGGTGACCAGGTGCTTCTGCATGTCGTTAAGGTGTTGAAGGAGGTTCTTCGCAGCAGCGATTTCATCGGTCGCATCGGCGGTGATGAGTTCTGTGTGTTTATGAAGAATATCCTTTCTCTGCCCTATCTGTATGAGCGTCTGGATGAGATTTTAGATCGTCTGGTAAATACAAGAATCGAGGACAGACAGGTCCTGAGTGCCAGTATCGGTGTATGTATGAGCAATCATATCTGCAGGTATGACGAGATATTCCAAAAGGCGGATGAAGCGATGTATCACGCAAAGCACGCCGGTGGAAACTGTTATGATATTACAGAATTGAGTACATGACAAGATATTGCTAAAAATGACAAGATATTTTATATTTGATACTGTATACTATGTACTGTAGTCGGCAGATATGCCGCTTAATCACAAAGTTATCAGAGAGGAAAACAGCCGCGGTAAACCCCGGACATGAATGCAGTTCAGCGGTTCTTCAATGATGGAGCGATATGAGGATCGTCTCTATTGCTGATAATCTTGTATAAAGAAATGATTCTTACGATCCCTTTCAAGAATCATTTTTTTTATTTTTCACGCGTTTTCAATTTGTCTGTGATGTGATAGAATGATTCCATGAGAGCGGGGATGAGAATGAGAAAAAAAAGACTATGCGGAATCGTGTGCCTGTGTCTGGTGCTGAGTGGCGGATGCAGTGCAGCTGAGCCAAAGGAGGAGAAAAAAACCTCACAGTATTTTCTATTTACCACACCTTTATCTACGCATACGCTATGGCAAAAGGCCAGAGAAGGGATGCAGGATGCCTGTACGGAGCTGGAGGTGCATTGTGACTGGAAGGGACCTATTAAAATTTCCACCGATGATATGGTGGATGTCATCAATACAGGTCTTTTAAAAAAAGCAGATGGCATAATCACACAGGGGGTCATAAGCAAGGAGCTGATCCAAAAAGGAAATGACAAGGGTATCCCCTTTGTCCTGGTGGATTCTCCTGTTGAGGGCAGCAGTCCGCTAACGACGATCAGCAAGGACTTTGATGAGCAGGCCAGACTTCTGTTAGCCGATATCGAAGAAAAGCTGGGTAAGAATAAAATGCTTCACATCGGCATTCAGGTCAGTGATTTGAGCTTTGACCTTGCAAGGGATCAGATTGCTTCCATTGAAGCTGTATTTGCACAGCATCCCGGCGGCTTTGAGATTGTCGCAAAAAGTGAATCACGCAGTGACCAGCTCACCTCCCGCAACGAGTGGATCAAGGTGCTGCAGAAGGATACCGGTATGAATGTTTCCATCAACCTTGCAGGGGAGAATGCAATCGGTTTTGTGGATGCAAGCGAATATATGGACAATCGCGATACGATTCTTGTGTACGGCGTTGATGATATGAAGGAAACACTGGAGCTGATACGGGAGGGGAAGGTGGAAGGCAGTATTGTGACATCCTTTTATCAGTACGGATATGAATCGGTACATATATTATATGATTATGTCACCAGGGGAGTACGGCCGGAAAAGGAGCGGATTCCTTCCTATCTTGTGCTCGTAAACAAGAGGAATCTGAATACCTATGCATCCGCTTTGCAAAAGGAGAAAATGCATGTGGAATAGATCGAAAAGCTTTCGCAGTAAAATCATGAACTACAATCTCATGCTGATCGTGGTGATGGTACTTGTCTGCACGACCTATGTACTTATCAATGATCGAACGATAAAGAAATTCAATTCCACCTATACCACCTACAATGAGCTGAATCAGTTTTATGACAATTTGAAGAATCTCAACGATGCGTTACAGGTGTACCTGTATTCTCAAGATGATCAGAATTATAAGGATTTTCACAGATATCGTACAGTTCTGCAGGGGAATGTGGAAAAGGTAAAGGCGAGTCTGAAAAATCAGGATCATGTCTGGCGTTTCGAGCTGCTGAACAATATGGTGGATGGCTATATGGCGCAGGCAGAGCTGGTCATCGCTTCCGATCTTCAGCAGGAAAAGGAGTTCAGTGTGAAGTATCAGGAGCTGCTGTATGAATATGATCTGATCAATAAGACAGCTAGTGAATATTATGGCCTGGCGACGCAGGATATGCAGCTGCAAAAGGCGGCAGTCAACAGCAATCAGAAGACCATGCAGCTGGTGTCGCTGTTCTTTATCCTCTATCTGATTGTATGGATGATCTATTTTTCCATATCCACTATCAAATCCATCACCGATCCTCTGGAAAAGGTAATCAATAATATGAACCGTATCAAGAAGGGAGCATATGACCTTACGCAGATTTCCAATACGAATAAGGAGATGAATGTGCTTTGTCTTGCCCTGGAGGATATGGCGGACAGTATCGAAAAAAACATCCAGTATGAAAATGAAAAGGCAAGGCTGGAACGCAGGGTTCTGGAACAGCAGAATGACAATCTGCGAAAGGATGAGCTGCTTGCCCAAAGTGAGCTGCGTATTTTACAGAATCAGATCAATCCGCATTTCCTGTTCAATACACTGAATATGATTTATAAAAAGGCGTACAGTGAGGGAGCCTATGAAACAAGTGAGCTGATGGAAAAGACGAGCCAGCTGCTTCGCTACGGTCTTGATAATGCAAGTAAAATCAGTTCTCTGAAAAAGGAAATCAAGGCAATTTACAACTACAATTACATACAGGAAAAACGATACGGTGACAGAATCCGCTTTCTGATGGATATCGAGGAGGATTTACCGGATATCCCGATGCCCTCCATGGTGCTGCAGCCGCTTGTGGAAAATGCGGTGTCACACGGCTTACAGGATATTATCGAGGATGGAGAGGTTGTGATTGAGGTAAGCCGTCTCAATGATGAAATCATGATATCTGTCAGTGACAACGGTACCGGTATGCCTGCGGATGAGCTGGAGAAGCTTATTCTGAACGATTTCCGCATGAGCAGTGATGAACGCTCTCATCTTGGGCTTTATAATGTTACAAGGCGCCTGAAGGCCTTTTATGGCGATGGGGTACGTATCATTGTCAACAGTCTGGAGGAATGCGGATTTGAAATCAATATACAGATTGATTTGAAGGAGAACGGATATGTATAAAATCATGATCATTGAGGATGAACAGATTGAGAGGGAAACGCTGTATAAGATCATTCAGGAGGGTTTTCCGGAATGTCAGGAGCTGTATGCTGCGAAAAATGGTAAAGAAGCACTGACCCTGTTTGAAGAGCATCATCCGGATATCATATTAGCCGATATCAATATTCCGGGTATCAATGGTCTGGAGGTGATTCGCCGCATTCGGCAGACAGCGGGGGAAGTGGAGTTTCTGATTTTATCCTCCTATAATTACTTCGAATATGCACAGGAGGCGATTCGTCTTGGTGTGGAGGATTTCATCTTAAAGCCGTATACGATTGATCATTTAAAGGATGCTCTGCGAAAAACGATGGAGCAGTTACAGCAGAAGCAGAATGAAAAAAAGCATCAGAGTGATCTGCTGGAAAAAATAGAAAGGATTACTCCGGTCGTGGAAAATGAATGTCTGTTTGCCATATTGTCGAATGAGGATGAGCTGGTGCTGCGCAAGAATCTAAGACTGCTCAGTCCGCGCATCTGCAGCGGTTTCTGTTTCATCATCCGATCCTCTCATTACGATCAAACCTATATGGAAAAGGTGTCCGCAGGCTTCATACAGCTGGGTTTTCGCTGCCTGAAGGAGCTCTTTCATGAGCTGCAGATTTTTTATATCCTTGCAGAGCGGGCTATTCCGCAGGAGGATTTGCAGCATTTGGAGAGCTATATCACTGCATTGCAGTCGGATAGCCTTGAATTTGGTATCGGACCGATTGTAAATGACATTGCGCTGTTTCACCATTCCTTCCAAATAGCAAGAGATCGCATCGGCATTCAGGAGCCGATCTGTTCTCAGCTTCTGCAGGACAGCAGTGATGATTGCAGGGTGGATATCGATCTGGATAAAATTGTTGCACGTTTTGTGTCCATCTTTCAGAAAATGGATGAGGAGGGTCTAAAAAGGGCAGTCCATCAGCTCTGTCTGACACTGATTCCTCATGAGCGCAGGCAAATCGTTCAGGAGGTGGCCGATTTGTTTGAAAGGCTACGTGATACATTGCAAAAGGAATATGCGGATATCGATCTGCAAAGGATAGAAATAGCACCGCTGCAAATCAGTACGAATATTCATCAGGAGGTGCCGCTGTATCTACATATGCAGATGCATCGACTGTATGATCCCATTGTTGAGGAGCGCTTCCGTAACACCAATCAGCTGGTACGTCAGGCAGTCCGCTATATTGATGCCAACTACCGTAAACAGATCACCCTGAGTGATATGGCGGATGCATTGCAGGTTTCACCGTTTTACCTGAGTAAGCTGTTGAATAATTCTCTGCATAAAACCTTTACCGAGCTTGTCAGCGAGCGGCGGGTGGAGGCGAGTAAGGAGCTGTTGAAAAGCGGTAAGCGAATCAAGGAGATTGCTTATGAGGTCGGCTTTCAGGGACAGAATTACTTCACAAAAATATTTAAGAAGTATACCGGTGTAACACCGAAGATGTATAAGAATTCCTTCGACGACAAATAGGAAATAAAAGGAAACTGCAAATAATTGCTAAAGATAACAAGAATTTACTAGTTTAACAGTTATATAATAACATTGCAGATAAAAGACCAATTTAACAATCATAATTATATCTGCAATACCATAATGGTAAGGCTGTTACCAGCCGGCCTTACTTTAATCCTTTTTCTTTAAAAAAACCATGTTTCTCCCAGAACATGGTTTTTTTATGCCAAGCGTAAAAAGAAAAGCAATATCCGAATGGGATGTATTCCACAAGCGAATATTGCATATTCATTCATTGTTCAACCGACTTCAAAATTCATGTATGCACAATGCTGTTTTCATAAACAGGTATTGCGGTATCTCTTTTTATTTGGTCAGCTCCAGAAATTCATCAATACGCTGTGCGCATGTATCCAGACAGCTTGTCCAGAATGCTTCATCACACAGGTCGATATCAGCCATCGCTGCAACATCTTCAACACTGGATACCGTTGTTGCTTTTAGAAGCTCACGGTATTTTGGTACGAAAGCTTCTTTCTCTTCCTGATACTTCACAATCAGTCCCCGTGCAAACAGAGCTCCGAATGCATATGGGAAATTGTAGAAGCTCAAACCGCTGGAATAGTAATGGGACTTGCAAATCCACATATACGGATGCAGATAGTCGGGATCCAGACCGTCCCCATATGCCTGCTTCTGTGTTTCGATCATGATGGCTTCCAGCTCGTCCGCAAACATAAAGCTGTCTTTGCGCTTTTCAAATACTGTCTTTTCAAACAGGAAGCGGGAATAGATATCACAGATAACCTGTGTCAGATCCTGCAGCTGATTTTCAATCAATGTGATTTTTTCCTGACCCTTCGCCTCCTCGATTGCGGCATTCATAATGATGTTTTCATTGAATGTTGAAGCAGTTTCCGCAACCGGCATGGAATAATCGGTATTCAGGGGACGGTGATTCTCAATCATCATACCGTGATAGGCATGTCCCAGCTCATGGGCAAGCGTAACGATATCACCAAGCGCACCGTCATAGTTCGTCAGAACACGGCTCTGTTTTACGCCGCTTAAATTAGCACAGAAGGCACCGCCGACCTTTCCCTTGCGCGGGAAGAAATCAATCCAGCTTTCGTCAAAGGCACGCTCCATCATATCTGCCATATCCTCTGCGAAAGGACGGAAGTGCTTCAGCAGGTATTCCTTTGCCTCCTCTATACGATAGGTTTTTGTTTCCTCACCGAGTGGCGCAAACAGCTCATACCAGGGAAGACCGTTCTTATATCCGAGAAGCTCTGCCTTGCGTCTGAGATAGGCATGAAATTTCGGCATATAGGATTGCATGGTATGCAGCAGGGCATCCAGCGTTTCCTGCTTCATGTGCGCATTGTGCAGTGTCATGGCAAGTGGAGAAGCAAAGCCGCGCAGCTCACATTCTGTCAAAACCTGTGCCTTGATGCTGTTTAAGGAAAAGGCAACGGCATCGCGTATTTTATCATAGGCCTTCAATTCTGCCTCATAGGCACTCTTGCGCACCTTTGCATCACTGTCATAGGCCATATTGCGAATCTGAGAAAGGGTGGAGACTTCGCCCTTATACTCTACCTCTACAATACTCGTCAGATATTCCTGCAGATTGGCCCAGGCTTCACCGCCGCTGATATTCATTTTGGATAATACATCCTCTACATCATCACTGAGCAGATAGGTACTGTCCTCTTTTATTGTATGCAGCAGGTAGCTGTATTCCTTCAGCAGTGCATCCTGTTCAATACACGCATCCAGATCCTCAATTTCTGCCACGTAGCGGTTGAACCTTGCATTTGCTTTCGTGATGCCGCTGAATTTCTGTGAAAACTGATTCATCAGCGAAACCGTTTTTCCATCCGATGTATTCGTGGACTGCTTCAGAGAAATAAAGTGTCCGACGCGATCGGCTAGTGTGTGGAATTCCTCCAGCAGGGACAGCATATCGTGTAAAGCTTTCACCTCGTTATCATGACACAGCTGCTCAGCAGCCTGTGTACAGCGTTGAATAACGGTATCCATTTTTTTGAAGTCATTGACAAAGGCTTCATCATAATATCCCTTGTATAAAACATCTAAAGACCATTCATTCATAAGTATCTACCTTCTTTCATCCTTTAGACAATACCCATATTATATCCCATCTATACAGGAAATGCACAGTTTTACAAAGCTTATTTCAGGAAACTGTGCAGTTGAGAGGATGACATGTAAAAAGACTCCACTTTTCATGGGGTCTCTTATGCAATTCAAACAGGAATACTCTGTTGTGCTGATTGCAATTTTTTTGGTATTTGTGACAGGTTGCAGGAAGGTGTTTTTATCCGTGTGTTCCAACGTGACGGCGTGAAAAGGTGTAAATTGCGTAGGCACATACCATAAGCACCGTGCTGTATCCGATGAATATCAGATTGTTGCCGGGGACGGCTTCAAACAGGGTCAGCGAGCCGAAGAGGAAAAAAATGAAGGAGCTTCCCACCTTGACCGTATCTTCACGAAGGTGAGAGAAGATCAGCTTGCCTGCAAAGATACCGAGTATATTCGCCATAATCAGCCCCAGTGATGCACCGAGGAAAATCGGAAAATGCTCACGCATGTGATCGGCGGCCAACGCAACGGTGGCGAGCTGCGTTTTATCACCAAGCTCTGCGATAACAAAGGTAAATGCAATGGATATTACGGGGATTTTCAATGCAACATGATGCCCTGCTTCTTCCTCGGTGCTGCAGCGAAGATTCATCAGTCCAAAAAACAGAAACATGGCACTTGCTGCCAGCTTGATCAGACGCATGGGAATCAGATCACCGATCAGATCACCGGCCAGTACGGAGACACCGCTGATGGCAAAGACACCGAGTATCATGCCGGCAATTACGGTTTTTACGGAGTAGCGGTTTGTCAGCGCCATAATCATCAGCTGTGTTTTATCGGCCATCTCCGCCAGAAAAACAAATAGAAATGTATGAAACAGCATAGGTTCACCTCTTTCAACTATATGCGTGGGAAGCAGGCGGTATGCAGGGAATATAAAAAAGATTTTCTTCAGAGCATGGTTGCATATTCTGAAGAAAATCAAGGGGAAAGCTAGGAAATATATGCGAGAATCAGCTTCATGGTGTTTTCCACACCATCATAATGCGTTCGTTCCATTCCATGGGATGCATGTACGCCCGGACCGATCAGTGCACCGCGGATATCACAGCCTCCGCGCAGTGCTGCGCTGACGTCGCTGCCATACATCGGATAAATATCAACGGCATAGCACAGCTTCTTTTCCTTAGCCAGCTCAATCAGCCGGCTGGTCATTTCATAATCATACGGTCCGCTGGAATCCTTGGCACAGATGGAAACATCCTGTTCACTGCAGGCCAGATCAAGACCGATACAGCCCATATCCACGGCTATCAGCTCACTAATGCATTCCGGTATGTGTGACATGCCATGACCGACCTCCTCATATGTGCTCATCATGAAAATAAGATCGTATGCAGGGGTGATGCTGTGTTCCTTCATATGCTGAAGGACGCCCATCAGGGCACTGGCACTGATTTTGTCATCCAAAAAGCGGGATTTGATAAAGCCGCTTTCCGTAATCTGAACCTTTGGGTCGATTGCCACAAAATCACCGTTGCAGATGCCGAGTGCTTCCACATCCGCTTTTGTTTTCACAACCTCGTCAATGCGGATTTCCATCTCATCGACCTCACGTTTTCTGGTCGACGCGTCTTTATATACATGCGATGCGGGAGAACAGGAAAGTACGGTACCGCTATATACCCTGCCATCTCTTGTATGAATGCGGCAGTATTCCCCATCCAGTGTGGGAATGATCGGGCCGCCGATGTTGGTGACTGCCAGCATACCGTTGCTTTTGATGGAGCGTACCATCAGCCCAAGTGTGTCGCAGTGCGCACAGAAGCCGATTGTTTTTTCACTGCTGGAGCCCTTTACATAAATCAGAAGGTTTCCCTTATTGTTGCGCTTAGTCTGATAACCCAAGGCTGCTGCCTCGTCGGCTACAAGGTCAATTGCCTTTTTTGTATAACCGGTTGGGGAGTCCGTCCCCAAAAGTCTTGAAGCAAAATCCAATACGTATGTCTTATCCATTTGTCTACCTCACTTACTTATAGAAACGCCGTCGTTTCCGTCAATCTCGCTGACTCTGACCCGAATGACCTCACGCAGGGAGCTGGGAATATTCTTTCCTATATAGTCAGCGCGAATGGGAAGCTCCCGATGTCCGCGGTCCACCAGCACAGCAAGCTGAATTTCCCTGGCTCTACCATAGTGCATGATCGCATCCATCGCAGCCCGTACGGTTCTTCCCTTGAAGAGTACATCATCCACAAGGATGACCTTTTTATCCTTTACCGGCAGGGATTCCATCGGCAGGGGATAGGGCTTTTCCCGATCATCTCTCCAATGCGATACATCCAGGGCAAAGCAGGGAACACTGATGTCCTCCACGTTGCATATAATGTCTGCCAGTCGTCTGGCAAGAATTTCTCCTCTTGTCTTGATACCGATTAAGACGATATCCTCTACGCCGCGGTTATGCTCGATGATTTCATGCGATATGCGGATGAGAGAACGTTTCATCTGGAGCGCGTCTATGATTTCCTTTGTTTCCATGTACTACCTCCTGACGTACAGCTACTATAAGTATAGCGGTTCGTCTTCGTTTTCGCAATCATTTCCAAGGATTTCACGTAAAATCGAGGCTGTATATTCCTCATACAGCTGCGTATTGTTTTCCGCCCTTCTCGTGTACAGAACATAGACCGGAATATCCTGCAGATAGAGGATGGTAAAGAAATCCCGCAGGAGGGCGTCACAGACAGGCTTGTTTTGAGCACAGCCAAGCGGATTGATGAAATAGGAGGAAATCAGCTGTCCGTTTCTGCGGCAGGGTCCCTTGCGGAACAGGTCCAGACATTCATCCAGTGTTTCCAGTCGCCGATAGCCGTATTCATCGCTGACATTATCCAGATAAAACAAATGTGTAACCTTGTGAAACTGCAGGGTATTTGCATGCTGAATAAGCGGCAGAATCTGATACAGCTCCTGATTTTCCTGTATCAGAAACAGGCTGTCGGAAAAAGTGGAGAATACCGAGGTGATACGGGAATGTGTGATGTTTTTCAGGGCACCGATTTCTCCGCCGGTGCTGACAATTTCCTCATCCAGATAATGCAGGGTTCCATGATCATCATAAACGGGGGCTGCCGATAGCCCCTTCTGTTCACAGACTCGAAGACAGGCATCAAGCAGCTCACTTTTGCCGGTTCCGCTTTCTCCGGCAAAGACCAGTCCTTTCTTTGTATCACCCGCCTGCATCTGAAGCATGGAGGCATGAATGGGCAGATCGTGCTTCTCCATGCAGATTGCATTGTAAAGGGTCTGCAGCATATCCTTGAGATAGCGTATATGATGCATACGCGGGGTTCCGCTGACCAGTCCGATGGTGATCTGATTCGTTTCATCGTAATAGTAGCAGGCCTGATCCTTTGCGGAGGCTAAGGCAAAAATGAGAATGAAGTCCTGTTGCAGGGACAAGGCAGTGAGCGGATACAGGGCGGCGAGACAGACGCCCAGCTGTACGCATTCTCTGGACAGATAAACAATGCCCTTTTTATCCGCAATCGCAATACTCATTGCAAAAAAAGCATTTGCATCCATACTGATATCGCGGTAGATGAAGGTGGAGGAGCGCTCAATAGAAATATTGGCGGCATCCGGCTGCTGAAAGAGTGGTACATGATGCAGCTGTACCTGTGAAATAAAGGGAATCTGCTCCAGAGGAAGGTGTGCATAGGGATGGGATACCTCACATACACGCAGCTGCAGGGTAGCATCAAATCCAAAGGGCTGCATATGCAGCAGGCTGTTGTCCTTTTGCTTCAGGACGGCCATGTTCTGAAACAGGGTGTCCAGAGAAGGGTTTCGTGCTGCTTCACTGCTGCACAGACGAAATTTTGAAAGTGTCGCGGCATAGGTCAGAAATTCCAGCAGATACGGACTGGGGTGCGGCTGTGCGGTAAGCAGGGCGAGTACTCTTGCTTCCTCAATATCATAAGGATAGGCGTCTATCAGACGGCGCAGGTATTGCTCACCGTCACAATCCTGTGGAAATAAAAGTTCTTTTTTCATATGGGATCACCTGTTTGTAAGCTATGCGGCGGCTGTCGAAAAAAGTACAAATTTGCACAACAGTCAGCAGAGTGGCTCTATTCTACATCATACCGTTTTCTACAGCTTCAGATAGAAAATGCGGAGGTATGCAATCCACTGATGATTTTAAGGGGAAAAGCGGCTACAGAATGCATGTCTTCGCTGTATACGGTTATGGAGCATTTAAAAATCAGAAGGCATCGTTCGTTTTTCTTTGCTGATATGGGAATGAGATGCAAGAAACCGCTCATTTTTATAAGCAGCGAAAGAAATAACTTGTAATCGTTTGCTTAACGGAGAAAAGATATGCTGCCAGCATGCTTCCCTATGTCTTTCTCTTCCGCAAATGAGTAAGACAGCCATTGCGCTGTGAAAAGCGTTCAGAGGTCTATCGTAAGGTTGGATATAGAAAAAGACGCAGTACATGGGAGTATCCAAATGTATATGCGTCTTTGTTATGATAGCTTCAGCTGTGCATTATGCCATGCTGTTATAAAAGACAGCCTTATAAAAATAGCAATGAAATTCAGCTTGTGTAAGTATCTCTATTTTTGTACATGACCTTGTCAGACAGAGGCAGTGCGTTAGAACAAATTCATCAGCTCTTCCTTGCTCATGCTGGTGATGATTCCCTCGTTATTGTGAATAATGGAGTCGCTGAGGTCCTGCTTCAGACTCTGCAGCTGCATGATTTTCTCCTCGATGGTATCCTTTGCTATCAGCTTGACAACCTGTACATTGTTATGCTGACCGATGCGGTAGGCGCGATCCGTTGCCTGATTCTGTGCAGAAACGTTCCACCATGGATCAAAATGGATAACGACTTCCGCACTTGTCAGATTTAAGCCGGTACCGCCTGCCTTCAGGGATATCAGGAAGATGGGGGTATCATCACTGTTAAAGCTGTTTACCAGCTGCTGCCGCTGCAGCTTCGGTGTGCTTCCCTTCAACAGATAGTAAGGGATATCCTGGCGTATCAGCTCCTTTTCCAGCAGCGAAAGAAGCGAGGTGAACTGTGAGAACAGGAGAACCTTTTTTCCGGATTCCCGGCAGCTTTCAATAAACTCCATACAGGCACTGATTTTGGCACCGATACCGTTATAATTTTCATACAGCAGGCGCGGATCACAGCACAGCTGACGCAGTCTGGTCAGCATACTGAGAATCATGATTTTACTGTTTGCGAAGCCTTTTTCCTTAAAGCTTTTGTTAAGGTCATCCCGTATGAGGGATACATTGGCCATATATAATTTTCTTGTTTCTTCATCCAGCTCAATCAGCATGGTGTTTTCCACCTTTTCCGGCAGTTCCTTGAGGACATCCTTCTTCACACGCCGCAGGATAAATGGTTCAACCATACGTTTCAGCTCCTTCAGCATTCCCATATCGTTTTCCTTGACGATGGGCTGCTCATACTGCTTTTTGAAATAGGAATAGGTATACAGATAGCCGGGCATTAGGAAATCAAAGATGCTCCACAGCTCTGCCAGTGAATTTTCAATCGGTGTTCCGGTCAGGGCGAACCGATGGCGGGCCTGTATCTGCTTTACGCTGATGGCATTCTTGGTGTTGTGGTTTTTGATATACTGCGCTTCATCGATAATCTGATACTGGAAGGTAAAGTCCTCGTAGGCTTCAATATCCCGTTTTAAATAATCATAGGAGGTGATAACGACATCATAGTCCTTACAGCTGCGGATTTGTACCTTTCGCTCATCACTGGAGCCGCTGATAATGATGCTCGTCAGCGTCTTGGAAAATTTCTCAATTTCACTTTGCCAGTTGAGTATCAGCGAAGACGGGCAAACGACCAGTGACAAAGAATCTTTGCACTGCAGCCGTTCATCCTCCAGCAGCGTGATGACCTGCAGGGTTTTACCGATACCCATATCATCTGCCAGTATACCGCTAAAGCCATAGGCAGCCATGGTTTTCATCCAGCGAAAGCCGGTTTTCTGATAATTACGCAGTGTTGACTTCAGCGCTGGAGGGACTGCAAAGTCACTGTCCTTGACATTGCGGATGCCGCGAATAATATCCTTGAAGGAGGAATCCCGGTCGACCTTGATCATATCGCTGTCCTTCAGACTGTTGTCAATATACAGAGAACGATATTTGGGAACCTTGATCACACCGCTGCTGATTTCCTTTTCACTCACGTGCATACCATCCAGAATTGCACTGAGCTCCTGCAGTGCACTATCCTCGATATTGACAAAGGAGCCGTTTTTCATACGGTAATACTTCTTATTCATACGATAAGAGGCAAGGACCTCCTGCAGCTCATTAACAGGGAAATCGTAGGTATCAAAATTAATTTCCAGCAAATCACTTTCAATGCGGACACCCATGGAGATATTGACACTCTCCTTGATCTGCAGCTTTTTAAATTTATCTGTAGCAAATATCTCACAGGTATTGCCAAGCTCCTTCAACCCCTGATTCAGAAATTCATACATGGCATCCTGCGAATGCTCGATATAGGCAATGCCGTCCACTGCATCGATTCGGGTCATGTAACGGGTAAAGACAAGCCGTGTCGCAATTTCATCATTGAAATTTCTGGAGGTGGACAGGGCACTTGTGCTGAAAGCGTTGTATTCCTCATTTCCATAGCAGTACATCAGGCGTGCGGAAATCACATTGTGCTTGGGCATATCGATATACAGACGGCATTCCAGAGGAAGCGGTGCAAAGGCAGAAATATCCACACCTCTCAGCGGAATATACCGGCGTGTATTCATAATGACATTATTATAAAAGGTGGGCATGAGTTCACTGCTTAACAGCAGTGGTTTTTTCTTTTCCAGATATGTCTGCAGCAGGCGGCTGCAGGCTTTGGAATAAGCGGTATCACAGCGGTACAAAATATGATCCATTAACAAATATACATGGCTGCGGCCTTCAAATATGCGATAGCTCAAAGAGCTCAAGGCGATTTCATAGGAGTCATCCTCCTGTTTTTTAACTTCCATGGTAAGCTTTGGATTTTCATCCAGAAAGCGCATGTTGATCAGCATTTTTTCCTTCATGCGATGCATGATATCCTCACCGGCGTACAGCTGGAAAAATTCATCAAGCGCATCCGGTGTCATACACAGGTTTCGTGCCTGCGGACAGCGCTCCAGTGCATGGCGGTTCTGGAAATAGAGGACATCATGCTCATGGCGCAGCATAAAGTCAAGCAGCTTCTGACTTTCTTCATCAAAGCTTAAGCGGTTATGCAGAAACTCCAGCTCCTTGCCATAGCTTTTTTTCACATTGTGGCGGATATCGTCAAGAAACTGCGCAATATCCTTTACGATATAGCGCTTTGCATTCCCCACCTTCAGTGTCAGTGCCAGGATAGTTCGCTGACGAATCTCCAAAACAGGCTCGATATGTACCGCCTGCTTCAGATTCATAGCCAGCGAGGAATAGATGATTTGTTCCTCATAGGCATTCATAAGGGAAATGGCGTAGCTGTCATGCTGCTGAACTGCGGTATGTGCATCCGTCTCCTTCTGCTTCTTTTCATGCTCCTCATTCAGCTTTATTAAAACAGCCGTACAGTGCTCACATGACAATGTATCTTTCCCATGCTGCGGACAGCTGCATAAATGTGCGCGCACCGTTACATCATCCTTGTCGATGGACATGTTGACTTCCCGGTAGTTCTTTCCATCCTTAATGGTAGCGTTGATCATGATGATTTCCCTGGAAGAAAAATCATCGATATCCAGAGATACGATTCTCTGCTCATCCACCAGTCTTTTCGCTTTTTCATATTGTTCATCACTTCCGGCAAAATCCCGGATTTGTGCATTGGTAAACTCCATACATACACCCCTGCTTTCATCTTATTATTGTACCATCTTTTTCACGTAATTTGTCCCTGTATATGAAATGTTTTTCCATAAAGAGAAGATATGTATACCGTTCAGTGTTTGTAAAAATACGCCTGCTGCTTGCATTCAGACTGTGTCTGCGAAAAAAATGTTGTAAGGCAACAGTTGCTGAAGGTACCGGATATACATAAAGGATCAAATGACTAAGACGAGATTACACAAAGGTAAGTCAAAGCTGCTGTTTACAGTATGAAGCATGTATATACTGTGTGAGGATAGCATGTTAATAAACTTTTCGTTATGTTTCATAAGTATGAATGATATATTCCTCTATATTTCTTGTAGGTTTTATGCTACACTGTAAATACAAAAAAGGAGAGGTCGGCCTATGAGAAACTATATAAACAATACAATGCATTCAAATCTAATTCATCCGCAAAAGCCCCGGCCTTTCAGTAGCTCAACCGCTTGCTAGAAGCGTTTTTTCTTATGCTTTCATTCAATTATTAAGTAGTTTACAGCAGCTGAACACCGCTTGTCGGCGGTAAGCACTGCCTTGTTTTTGTTGTATCCGTTCCTGCGTATGATACAAAACAGCAGATACTTCTATTTGCTAATGAAAACAACAGCAGAACAAGAGCACCACCGGATCATATCCTTAAAGTACAGATAGCAATAGGAGAAAGAAAGGATATGATTATGACAACAAAAATGAAAACAGAAGCAGCAGCTATGATTAGTCGCTATGATAATAAAAAGAAATATGACATGTACTGTAAAAAGCTATTATCTAACAAGCAGATTCTCGCCTATGTGATGAAGGGCTGTATTCCGGAATACGCAGATATTCCATTGGAGGACATACCATCCTATATTGAAATGTCTTCTATAAATACAGCAGACTATGAATATATCGATGATCATCAGGTTGAGGTCACGGATGAAGCCATACTGGGGGCACAGATCAAATACGACATTCAGTTCGAGGCGACAATCCCCATGAAGCAGAAGGAAGCCGGTAAGAGCACACCTGCGGATAAGAAAGTTCGCATGATCATCAATCTGGAAAGCCAGGCAAAGGATGATCCCGGTTATCCTCTGATCAAGCGTGCTTTGTATTATTGCAGCAGATTGATGTCAAGACAGAAGCATCCAAAGGATGGATTTCAGCATTCGGATTATGGCAGGATCAGAAAGGTCTGTTCTATCTGGATCTGTATCGGACATAACAATCAAAAGAATGATGTCATTAACACCTATAGGATACAGGAAACATGTGAAACAAAGATTTGGCATGCCGCAAAGGAGGACTATGACTTGCTCACAGCAGTCATGGTGTATCCGAAGAAGGAAGGCGTACGAAAAGCGCAGGATATTCCGAATGCGGTAGAGCAGCAGGATGAGAACAAGCAGAGACTGCTGGAGCTGTTAAAGATTTTGTTTATAAAAAATCTCGTTATAGAGGATAAAAAGGAACAATTACAAAAGACGTATGGTATACTAATGGAGAAGGAGATAGATCAGGAGGTCATGACGATGTGCAACTTTAGCGATTTTATTGAGCAAAGAGGGATTGAGCAGGGCTTATTGCAGGGAAAAGCTGAAGGAAAAGCAGAAGGGAAAGTGGAAGCAACACTTCTACATGTAAAAAAACTGATGCAGAGAATCGATGTCAGTGCGGTGGATGCTATGAATATACTGGATGTTGAAGAAGACATACGACCTACCATTCTGCAATCTCTACATCTATCCTAAAAAGCTATGCCCACAATACTTTTAAAGAGCTGTATCTCAGCTCTTTTTCATTTAATATTCGTTGTTTACTTTTCTTGATGTACATAAGTAATGGAGTACTATTCTGATACTATAATGTTAGGCTTTTACCTTCAGCATACCAACTATGAAAAAATTGATATTACAGACGATTCAAGAAAATGAAAGTCGGATATGCTTTGCATAAAAAGAAGCACTGAAAAGGAGTCTCTAAAAAATCACTTGACGTATCAGTGTCCTAACGTATAATATTAAGTAAAGGATATAGAAAGACAGAGGAACAGCTGCGATGAGAATTTGATAATCTAATTTACAAAAACGTGAAAACTAGCAGACATACCATAGCGTATGTACTGTTTTGCGGACTGTGGGTTAAATTATCATTGTGTTTTTTTATCAATCTGTTCTTTTCTTATACTTCAATGCATGTAGAATGCAGGTAAGATAGATATCGAGCATAGATTTTTTATATATGATAATCCACCCGCTCATAGGGAGGGATTCTATGCTGCTGGAATTACAGCATGTAATAAAAAGGTTTCATGATAAAGAACTGCTTCATATACCGGTATGGCAGATTCATCAGGGTCAGCGGATTGGACTGATTGGCGCAAACGGATGCGGAAAAACCACACTTTTGCGGATTTTACAGGGAGTGTGTGTGGTTGAAGAAGGTGTTGTACGTAGATTTTGTACGCTTTCCTATTTTGAACAGCTGTCACAACAGGTTTCTTATGGGGATGGAAGACTACTGAGGGAATTATCTGTTTCTCATCTGCAATCGAAGAAACAGGTAAGCGGTGGGGAACAGCAGAGGCTGCGGTTGTCAAAAGCACTGAGCACACCCTGTCATCTGTATCTTCTGGACGAGCCGACAAGCAATCTGGATCAGCAGGGAATTGCCTTTGTGAAAAAAGCCCTGCAGAATATGGATTCCTTTGTACTGGTTACGCATGAGCGTTCCCTGTTACAGGAGGTATGCAACCAGATCATTGAAATTAAGGATGGCAGGCTGCACATATATGAAGGTAATTATGAAAGCTATCTTTATCAGAAAGAGGAACATAGAAAATATCTGCAGCACCGTTACTATACAATCGAGAAGCAGCGTCACCAGCTGCAAAAGGCGTATGAGCAAAAAATAAAGCAGGCACAAAAGGCGAAGCGGAAGCCGCGAAATGTTTCAAACAGTGAACGTAAAATGCGGGGAAAGGTCGCGCTTCGAAAGTCCAAGGACGGTATCAGTAAGGCGATGTATCGGCAGGCGGATGCGATTGCAAGCCGTATGGAGCATTTGGAAAAGGTTGAGGTGTTAAAAGAGGAAGAAGCAATTGTGATGGATGTACAGGCGCTGGATCTGCCAAAAGGAAAATGGCTGTTGAAAGCAGAAGGACTAAGTGTTTCCTATGGAAGGCACAATGTGCTAAAGAATGTGCATTTCTTTATGAAAAATCACAGTAGAGTAGCTCTTGTTGGAGAAAACGGCTGTGGCAAAACAACGCTGCTGCAAGCGATTGTACAGGGAAATCCTGCGATATGGAAGGCACCAAAGGTGAAGATTGGCAGATTGTTTCAGCAGTTTGAGAATTTGAAGGATGAGCAAAGTGTATATGAGAATGCCATGGCGGATAGTGTGCAGGGGGAGCATGTCGTGCGCACAATTCTGGATCGGTTGTTATTTCAACAACAGGATTTGAAAAAGCCGGTAGCTGTGTTAAGCGGTGGAGAGCGGATGCGGCTTGGCTTTGCGAAGCTGATGGTAGGTTCCAGCAATCTGCTGCTTCTGGATGAGCCGACAAATTATCTCGATCTTCCTTCCATTCGCTGTATCACAAAGCTGCTGCAAAATTATGAGGGAAGTGTATTGTTTGTATCTCATGATGCGGCATTTATCAAAGAGGTCGCAACTGAGGTATGGGAGCTTCGCGAGCATACGCTGTACATGCCGCAGGACTGTGTGAAGTCATGCAGTAAAAAGCAGGGACAAATCGATCCGGATATAGCGACAAAGCGAATGATTCTGGATATGCGCAGAAGTGAGGTGGCACATCGACTCATACAGGCATCAGGTGATCGGGAAGTACTGGAGAAGGAATATGCTGAAATAATGGAAAAACTGAAAAATCTATAGAAAGGGATTTGTCAATCTGTGCTTTTCATGATACCATGGACGGTAGCAGGTAGTCCGGATAGGAAAGAGATGCATGATTCGCGGATTCATGAAACTTCACAGGAGCATCAGGGCGATGAAATTCTTTCCAGGTCACTGCAAATCGTTGCCGCAGGGGGATTTGTGAACAGGCATATACGACCAAATATCAAACGGATATTTCTGATTCGACGGACTGACACGCTATCTTATATGAACGATAGCATTGCAGATGTCTTCTATGGAAGCTTCAATTCATTTTTTGATGCAGAGACGCTGCAACGATACAGCAGCTGTGGATGTGTCGATATTCTGCACAAGGTTGGCAAAGAATATGAGGCGATGATGAAATGGAAGGCATTATAAGTGAGCGTAGCATTCGATTACGTAAATGTTAACAAGGAGAAGCATACATGGACATACATAATCATAATCTGAATATACATTATTCCATACCGGAAAACTTATGGAATGAGCTGGTAGAAATGTTTGCACAGCTGCCGCATTATCGGGGCTTTAGTGATGGCTGTCCGCAATGGTATGGATGTGACGGAAAGCTGATTGAGGCTTCTTTGGAGACCAGTGGTCTGCAGTTTTACGCAGAGCTTCCACAGGAGGAATGGGATGCGTGGTTTGCGCAGTTTCAGCGCAGAGCAGAGAAAATCCTGGGATATCCCATAGGTGAACCGGAAGACGGATATGAATTTCGGATTTATGACTGAATAGAAAGATGAAATGATAAAGAATCGCTCAGATAGCAGTGGACGATGATTTTCTTCGCAAAAATCCATTGAACTGGCATCTGCCAATGTCAATGATTCTGTTACCAGAGAAGCGAATACCCGGAAACAGCAAATAGATCTATTTGACAAAATTCGAGATAGATTCGAAACCTTGCAGTATATTCTGGGTCACGCAGACATCAGTGTAGCCTTGAACACATACACCCATGTGAATTTCGATATGCAGAGGAAGAAGTATATCGGATAGCGAAGGATTAAAAAAGCCCGTTGGTAAGGATGCTTGCTTTACCGATGGATTTACAAGGATTGCAGGGAAAGACATGAGAAAACACGAAAAGATATGAGAGGATACCTTGAAAAACGGAAAACCCTGAAATATCAAGCGTTTGGAAAGAAACATAAGACTTAAATGGAGATATGAGCACATGATAAAAATACTATTCATTTGCCACGGCAATATCTGTCGATCCACAATGGCGGAATATGTTATGAAGGATTTGGTGAAAAAAGAAGGAATGCAGGACAGATTTTATATTTCATCCGCCGGCACAAGCCGCGAAGAAATCGGAAACGGAGTTCATTATGGAACACGCCGTAAGCTGCGTGAAGAAGGAATACCGGTGGGAAATCACAGGGCTGTACAGATGTGTGAAGCAGATTATAAAAAATACGATTATTTGATTGGTATGGATGGCGCAAACATGAGAAACATGGAACGTATTGTTCATGGTGATCCAAAGCATAAGCTGTATCTGCTGCTTGACTTTACAAGCCGCCCGGGCGCAATTGCCGATCCATGGTATACTGGTAACTTTGATGCTACGTTTACCGATGTGATGGAAGGCTGCAGTGGTCTTCTGAAGTATTTGAAATCACAGTGGACAGATGAGAATTATTGACAGTGATATACGCAAGAAAAAACACGCATGAAATTGTGAAGGGTTCTTTCTTACTTTAGGGTGTTTGCAAAAGGGAGACTTCAACTTCTATTGATAACTGCAATCGTATGGAAGTCTCCCTATGTTAAGTTTACCCACAATCGAGAAAGAACCTTGTGAAGAGCATGCGTGTTTTATGCTATACAAAGAATCTGAAGGGCGAAGAGAGCAGATACTGCACATATAGGAAGCTTGCCAGTTCACTTCTGTTATAAAAGCTTTACATTTTGTTTAGATTGCCTTTTCGTACCTATGATATAGTTCTTACAGCCACATACTACCTGTATACTGTGGCATATTCATTTAATTCCATAATTCTGGATATGGAATCCACAAAGAAACCGCCGGTGTCCGTTACATCCGGCGGTTTCTTATTTCTGGCAGTGTGGACAGTAATAAATACTTCCCCCCAGATATTGCTCTTTCTGAATTCTGCCTCCGCATTTCGGGCAGCCATCCTTATAATGCCCTGCCGACATGACACAGTGATACCCGCCCTTTTCACCATAAATGTTCTTCTCACTATCTCTGCCGCCTTCCAATACCATCTGCTGCAGCGTCTGCTTCATTGAGAAAAACAATGTGTTTAATTCATCCTTTGTCAGTGTATTCATTTTCCGTTTCGGATGCAGTCCCGCATAAAACAGGATATCCTGACAGACACCGTTTCCGATTCCTATAAACCTCTGCTTTGTCGCCAGAAAGGCTTTCACACTCAGCTTTTCTGTTTCATGATACAGCTTGCTTAAAAAATTTTCGTACGTGAAGCACTCGTCCAGCAAAGAACAGCTTTTCAGCTCTGCCTCATAATAGGCATCCTGTGCACCCTCAGTCTTTGGAAAAACATGTATTGCCGCATACATGGAGGTCGTAACGTGCAGACAGCTTCCATCTGTAAACATAAGCAGCAGCTTGCTTTTCTTGAATTGCTGTGGTTTTGCAAACCAGCGGATATTTGCTCCATCACGAAAGGTCAGCACCTCATCCTCAATCTCCAGTTCCACATAGAAGCTGCGCTCTACTACAGCGGTTACGGCTTTGTTTTTCAGTCGATCGTGATAGGTATCCGGATTACCATAATAAAATGTGAATTTGTGATCCGTGAAATTTCCGGACACACTTTGAATAGTTTTTCCAAGAACCTCTTTACGTAAATCTGCTGCTATTGTTCTTGCTTCAGGAAGCTCAATCATATACATCACCTGTATAGATTGTATCAGAAAAAGGTACAGCTGCCTATGATCCTCCTGCATTTCCCAAAAAATGATGAAAAAAAGATGCTCGAATGAGCATCTGAAGATGTAAACTGGCAGGGGTAGAGAGGATCGAACTCCCATCAGCGGTTTTGGAGACCGTTATACTACCATTGTACTATACCCCTAGGCTTTAACGCTTTATTATATTATCACAGAAAAAGATTTATGGCAATAAGAAAATCGTAAAAATTACAGGAACCGCGGCATCTGATCCATCCATTTCTCAGGTTGCCGTCTCTGCAATATCATTGATCATGCACATCGCTTTTTGCATATTGCGACACAACTCCTGAAATCCTAAAAGGGTATGGCATACTGCTTATTCATAGCTACAGCACCTGGTAGCCAGCAAACCTTCATAGGGAAATACAACTGCGTATCAAAGCACTTCCCTTCATACCATGGGCATAGTGAATATATCGCTGCTGCACAGCTTACTTTCAATCTATGACAGCGAACAATCATATGAGTATCACAATATTACTGTGAGCAAATAAGTTTGCATATACAAAAAAAGGTGATACAATAACCATGCCATCAATCTTCTCTATAAACTCCCGATGGTGCTGCTCTTCACATCCAAAGAGCGGCTTTTTTTTGTTCCTCAGCTGCTTATGCGAATAAAGCGATACTTATGAATACATGAATGCACAGTCCCAGGAAGTCTCTATTCAAAAAAAGGCTCCCATGAAAGAGAGCCTTGTGTCATTTCCTGCTAGCTATATCTGAATAGAGATTTCGTAAATTATCTGCTGCAATCAGCCATCACTGCCTATATCCGTTGCGTTAGTTCTGCTTTTACAGGCGGCGATACACATTGTCTGATCATAATCACCACATGGATTTCCGTTCATATCACGGAAGAATGCTATGCTTGTAAAGCCTGCCTCCTGCAGTGCTTCCTGCAGCTCTGCTTTCGTAAAGGTATGCTCCCATACATGAAACTGACGGATATCATCCTCTGTTATCGCGATATATCGGTTCAAAACAGTATTGTCTTCCTCATAGCGAAAAACATCATGCAGAGTCAGGCATCGCTCATCCGCCCAGAAGCCATCCTCTGTAATTTCCCATGTTTTAGATTCAGGTACTCCGTCGTAGCGGGAAGGAAGAAATACATCAAAAAGCAGGACGCCCTCCGGCTGTAACCAGCTGTAAACGGAAGCCAGCAGTTTCTTTCTGTCCACAGCAGACAATACACCAAAATCACAGTAAATCAGGGTGATGATGTGAAATCTGCTGTTCATGTGCAGCTGTGTATAATCAGCACACAGATAGTGTATGGAAAGCTGCTGCTGTCTGGCAGAATGCATTGCATAGGTAATCGAATGCTCGGAAAAATCCACACCGGTGACTGCATATCCCTTTTTGCAGAAGCGCTCCGTATAAACACCGGGTCCGCAGCCAAGGTCTAGTAGTGTCGGATATCTTTCCGCTGGAAACTGCCTGCTTATCCAGTCGATGGCTTTTTCCACGGTTTCGATCCTACGAGTTGCGGAGTCCTCGGTAGTATCCAGATGTGCTTTCAGCATACGTTTTACCGTATGCGGATCACTCCAGATATTGTCCTTGCTTGTTTCATACAATGCCGGTTTTTGCATTGCTATGGTAAATAGTTTTTTCATTTGTTCTGTCCTTTCTTTTCCTGATGGCAGCTTACGAAAAGCCTGTGGATATCCCACAGGCTGTTATAAACATTTCTGTGGAAGTAGCTGATACAATGACCACGATATAAACCCTGTCTGATACAGGCTGTTTTATATCTGTTTTCTGATCATTTTCTACTTTTCCACGTTTCACTTCATTACGCCTTCAACAGCGTCAAGTGCGCCGGACAGAACCATCTCCTTTAAAAGCTGCCACGCTCTCATTATACAGAATATGGACGACAGATGCAATTGAATTTTCAAGAAGCTGTAAATCTGTTAGCATCTACCGATTTACATTACCGATGCAGTCGCATACATAGCATTGCTTTTGATAGCTCAAAATGAAGGTATGTAAAAACAACCGCTCGAAAAGTCGCTTTTGTGGCGGGAATGTTCCTGTGAAAGCATGCGACAGCATGCAGGGGTAGCCATATTAGCTTTTTCTATCAGGCAACCTGACGGGCACGGGTTGCACTGCCTGATGGCATCCATTCCTGTATGGATTCAAACAGAAAAGATTAACGGCTGTTTTTTCGTGCAATGAAAAGATTGTGATTGCTGTGTCCCAAAAAGGATGGTTTTTCACATGTTTTGAAATGGTATCGCATCCATACCTGAAATTCCTCTGCAGTAAAGCGATTGATACGCTCACTCATCAATTCCGCAAGACCGTCTGCCGCAACATGCTTCAGCTTTTCTAAGGGAAAGGGATGAAACAGCTCATCTATGCTTTGCTCGTCATGAAACACAAACGGGTCATTGTGAAGCTGCAGGGTTTTCGCATCAAATTCATCTCCCGTAAGGAATCCCTCCACATGCATGGTTTCCGTTGCCATTACCATATCGTGTGGAATATAGGCAAACATCAGGATGCCCTTGTTTTTGCATACCCGGCAGGCTGCCTCGATAGCCTGTAGCTGCTCCTGTGTTTTCGAAAGGTGATACAGGGGACCGAAGCAGAGAACCATGTCAAACTTTGAATTCCAGTCCTCCGGCAGGTGTGCGGCATCACATTCCAGAATGGTGATATCCATATCCCTTGTTTTTCTGCTTTCCATAATCTGAACATGCTTTTTAACCGGTTCCACCGCAGTAAGGGAATACCCCTCCTTCGCTAAGGCGAGAGAATATGCACCACAGCCTGCACCGATTTCCAGAATCTGCGCCTGTGTATTTGCATATTGATGAATATAGTGCATGGTTGTCAGGTACTCAACCTGACTTGCATAACCGTGAAAGAGTCTTTTTTCCTCCTCAAAGTGTTCATACAATTCCTGTAATTCCATAATCACTACCTCCTTTCGTTTCCAATAGTATACAGGAAACCGTACACCGATATGGAAAATCTGCAGATTGCTGAGAAAAGAGGTGTTAAGCTGATGAATTCTTTATCAGGTGCAGAAACACTTTATCAGAAAAGGGAACTTCAAGGCTGTTGCAATATCAATGTATTAAAATCTTCAAGTAAGCTGTGTAGGGAATTTGATTACAGCTGCAGCTGTTTCATATAAAGATGCAGATCCTTGTAATTTCTGGTTTTGGGAATCAAAAGTTGAAGCTCATGAAGAAAAACGATTTGAAATTCCACTGCGAGATCATTCATCAATGGCAGACATCGCTTCATAAGATAATTCTGGGCAGTCCGCGCATCCGCATGAGGCAGCAGTTCATAAAACCCCCACAGAGTCTGCAGACGTTCACTGCAGTCACGCATATCATAGGATTGCGCAAGAACCTTTTCAATTCCTTTCCCTTGAAGCCGCTGATTGTGAATATACCAAAACATGAATGGCAGAAGCTGGCGGGTATGATTTTTCAGAAACAGGCAAAGATAATATTCCTCCTTCTCATACTCCTTCTGGTTATGATAAACACCCGAGAGATTGAAATAATAGGTGATTCTGCGCTCTGCCTTGATCGTATGCTCCAGCAGCAGCTTTTCACACATCCTGTGCAGGTCCTCAAAGGCAGGTACATGAATGCGGGCACTGATCAGGCAAAGCCAGTGATACAGATCAAACAATGCTGTCCAGTTTCCGCTGTGCTCCTCCTTCTTTGTAAATTTCTGCAGCTGCCTCCACGCAGGCAGGTCATTATGCTCCAGATTTGTCTGATGAAGCGCATAGGTAATACAGTTTTTCACAGAATCGGGATGAGAAAGCATAGGAAATATGGTCAGCAGATTGCGCAGCTGATTTCGATCATGGGGAAGGGTATATTGATAGTGATAAAGGATGGAGGCATACACAGATTCCAATTCTCTTGGCAATACGCTATGAAACTGCATCAGCCAGTCATATTCCTCTGACTTCAGCAATCTGTCCTTTTTCAAAGCATCCAGCAGGATGGAAAGACTTTTTAAAACCACGCTCTCCCAGCTGTATTGTCTATAGGGGGAAAGAAGCTGCAGCAGCTCCCGGATACAGCTACAGCATGCCTCCTCCTCATAAGCGTTCCAGCTTTCAAAGAGCTTCTGCAGAAAAGGCGTCAGCAGGGGATCAGGATTGCATGCATAATTATACTGCAGATCAAGCAGGGCAAACAACTGATCATAGATATCCATATCCTGCAGCGCTTTTCCGTTTTCCAAGGCAATGTAGCTGCGAAGTGAAACAGCATGACCCAGTGTTTCGACAAGCTCCTTTTGGGTATAGCCGAGTGCTATTCTTTTTTGCCGAATCAGCCAGCCATAGCGTTTTCTGTGTTCTTTACATATATCCAGCAGCATATGATCATGTCCTTTCTTACAGGTGAAGACTCTCATACCAAATAACACGTATAGAAAATCATGTCGATTCCTACAATGATTGGAGCTTGTCTATTTTGTCGTTCTAACAGTCTATTCCCGCTTTCTGACAGTCTGCATAATGGAAGTAGATACAACTCCCCATTATGGAGGTTATGCAAACGCACCTGCTTTCTGCCAGCCTGCAAATGGAATTAGAATGTTCACGTTGCATGTTTAAGCCTTTTCTCCATTATAGCATATGGATTGGGATTGCAATAAGCAAACCAGTGTTTCATATAGGAAAAACAGGAGGTGGATTACAGGGCATTCTGCATGATTTCCTTGATGCTTTCGTATATTTCAATAGAAGAAATTCGTATTCTGCTATAAAGAAGCAAGCTGCTGCATACCTTTTTAAGGTACAGGAAATATCAGAATAAAGGAAGCATGTGTAGAAAAAGATTTGAAGAATGATATGAAAATATTTAGAGAAAGTTAAGATTTAACTGCTATACTTACTCGAGAGCTTAGAAAGCGGGGTGTTTTATGCAGACTACCTGGAAAAAACGAATCCTACAGATTCTATTGCTTCTGTCACTGACAGCCTTTGCCTGCTGGTTTGCGTTAAAGGATGATTGTGCAGAGGTTTTATATAATATTTTTCATATATCCTGGTATTGGATTGTGCTTATTGCGGTACTGGGCACCGCTTATTATCTGCTTCAGGGAATCGTCTTATACAGGATAGCAAAACCCTATAAAACGGATATCCGCATATGGGACGGAATACACAATGCGTATATTGCAGCTTTTTTCAACGGTGTTACCCCGTTGGGCGGAGGACAGGTGGCTCAGACCTATGCATTTCGTAAGCTGGATATGCAGTACAGTGATATCGCCAGTGTACTTTGGAAGGACTTCTTCCTTTATCAGAGTACAGTCCTGTTTTATGTGAGCATACTGCTGCTTACACGGTTTTCCTATGCAATGGAACATTTTCAGATCTATTTTTTTCTGGTGCTGCTTGGCTTTGCCATCAATGCCTCTGTCATACTGATTTTATGGACGATGGCCAGATTTCCAAAGCTGTATGTGAAAATCAGCCGTGGAATTGTCAATGTCGGCTTTCGTTTTCATATTGTGAAGAATAAGGCGTATACACTGGAAAAATGGCAGGGACAGATTTTATACTTTAATGAGGAAATCAAAAAGCTGAAGGAGGACCGCCGCATGATTGTGGAGGCTGTTCTTCTGAATTTTCTGCGTATGACAATTTTCTATGCAATTCCCTATGTGGCGGCATTGGCGCTGCAGGTACCCTTGTCCCTTTCTGATTTGATCAATGTTTTGCTGATGTCTGCGTGTATCCATATGCTGAATGCCTTAACGCCTCTTCCCGGAGATACCGGATGGACAGAAAGCGCATTTATTCTGATATTTGCAGTTCTGTTTGGTAGAACAGAAGCGAGCAGTGTTATGATATTATGGCGTGTGGCAACGTATCACATCCAGCTCATTGCAGGAGGGATTATTTTCCTGTATGTGAAATCAGCAGGCACCAAAAGACAGAGGCAGCTGCCAACAGCGAAGTCTCTTCCATAACGTTCCAACCACAGGTGAAATGCTGTAAATACTGTAAATACTGAACTGCGAACAAACAAGCATAAGCTGGAAAAGAGGTCTAATGAATGCCAATCTCAATAAAGCAAGCAATATCATCCGAAAAGTATATCCAAGTATGCCAGAGCGAGAGCGATTCGTAGAGGCACTGGGAACGTAGTGGATCTAAATTATGGTAAAGCTATCGTGGTAAGAGGCGAAGCAGGTCCAGCTACGTGTATCTGAACACGAACAAAACGTTTTAATGAGCGCGCAGGCATGCATTAGAAGCCGCTTGCTTTATATTATAGCTGACGGCAATTCACAAAGCTGTATCATCCATCATGCTGTTACCCAGGTGCATATTCCTAAAGCAAACGGTGCACCTTTTTCTGCTTTTTATGTATGCTTTCAGGCCAAAACCTTACAGCTGAACGAAATGCTGTTACGCCGCATGATGATAACAATCGTGTTCGCTTTCGGATATCCGCATCTGCAGCCTGCTTCCATGTCACCCTTGCTACAAACGGGCAATGGAAACAGCCGATAGATGGAAACTTTCCTGTTATCTTATGAATAAAGTGTGGTAAAATAAAACAGATAAAGGAAAAAAGGGTCAAATATTATGAAGACTGACAACAATGGTACGGTGCTGTACAATCGTTCAGAGCTACAGGCTGTTTTTTCTCAGCTGCAGCCGCGCGAGGAATATTCTCTTCTGCATTTTAATGTTAAGAAATTTCGATATTTTCTTGGCCGATATGACCATGAAACAGGGGAGGAGCTGCTTCAACAGATTCTGAAGACTTTCACAAAGGGATTGAAGAAAGGACAGTATCTGCTGTATACAGGTGGGGATGATTTCATATTCCTCATTCATGAGTGGCGAAAAAAGAAGATTATTGATGAGCTTATTCAAAGAGACTACGAGGGCTATGAGCTGAAGGATTCTCGTTTTTTCAACAAAGTGTTTTTTTCCATGGGGGTGTGTCGTCTGCGGGATTTCCCGGAGGCGGATTTTGAAACCTGCTGCTTATATGCATGGCTTGCACGCATAACATCAAATGAGCATGAAAAGAAAAGCTCGGATTTTAAGTTTTTTACCAGAAAACAGCTGCAGGAATTTCAAATGCGATCGCAGCTTGAGGTGAAGACAGTCGAGGCCTGCCGCAAGGAAACCTATGCGGTTTATATTCAGCCTAAGGTTGATGCCAAAACCCTGAAAATATGCGGAGGAGAAGCATTGCTGCGCTGGTTTGATGAAGATGGTACAATGATTCCTCTTTCATTGTTTCTGCCGGTGCTGAATGAAAACAGCTACATCCGTTATGTAGATCAAATGGTGTTTGAGCTGGTATGCAAAATGATACAGGAGAGCATACAAAAGGGGATGAAGATGGTTCCCATCAGCTTTAACCTTTCCAAGGCAAGCTTTGAGGATGAGCCGTTCATGCAGGAATATATGAAAGTGTTTCAGCAGTTTGACATACCGAAGGAGTACATCGAATTTGAATTGCTGGAAAGCATAAGCATGGATAATTCCGATAAGCTGATCAAGGTGGTGGATACAATACATAAGGCAGGATTTCGCTGTGCGCTGGATGATTTTGGCAGCGGCTATTCCTCCATGAGTGTCCTTGCCAGGGTTCCCATCGATATCATTAAGCTGGATCGTTCCCTTTTTCAGAATCCATACAGGGATATCGATAATTTTCTGATTGTGGATGGTCTGCTGGATATACTGCATCATTTTCCTGTACAGATCGTGGCAGAGGGAGTTGAGGATGAGACTGTGGCAGAGCATATGCGCCAGCATGGCTGTGATATGATTCAGGGATTCTATTATTATCGTCCGATGCCGATGGATGAATTTCAGCGTCTGATTGCAGAACAGGGAGAGTGTTAGCCTATTCATAGCAGACCCTTCCCGATATGCACGCTGCTGGCTTGTGTAAGCTTTTCGGATAATCCGGTATGGAATGAAAAAAGGCTGTATGCAGAGAATATCTCAACGCATACAGACCTTTTTTTGCTTAGCAGGATTTTTCGTCTTCCGCATATTAAAGAGGATGAAGCATTGCTTTGCCAAGCAGCACTCCAAGCAGGCATAAAAGAACGGAGGAAAGAATATAGGTGATTCCCATCCCTGTTTTATGCTGCTCCAGCAGGGAAACCGCCTCCAGGGAAAAGGTGGAGAAGGTGGTGAATCCCCCGCACACACCGGTTTTCAATAACAAAAGACTGTGCTCCGTTAACAATGACTGCCTCATGCTCAGGGCTGCCAGTATCCCGATTGCTACCGCACCGAGAAAATTGATAAGAAGTGTCATATACGGAAACTCACTTTTTACAGGCATCATGGACATTCCATAGCGCAGCATCGCTCCTACGGCACCGCCAAGGCCGACAAACAAAAACTCTTTCATAAACATCGCTCCCGCAACCATTTTACCATACTTTTGAAATGAAACCGCATACCCTGCAAAACTTTTTCACTTCCGGCAGGAGTTTTCTCAATTTGCTTGCGCATTCCCTGATATGGGCTATAATAGTAACATTCAAAGGGATGATTGGGAGTGTGATGAAATGTTTACAAATGAGAATCTGAAGCGGCTGATTCTGCCACTTGTTGTCGAACAGATTCTGGCGGTAACGATCGGGATGAGCGATACGATCATGGTGTCGAGTGTGGGCGAGGCGGCGGTTTCCGGTCTTAGTCTTGTGGATACGATCAACATCCTTCTGATCAATATCTTTGCCGCACTGGCTACCGGAGGCGCTGTTGTCTGCAGTCAGTATCTCGGTGGTCGCGACCGCGATCGGGCATGTGTGTCGGCAAAGCAGCTGATTGTTTCAACCGGTATTTTTGCTGTTATCATCATGGGAATCGTTCTGATTGGCTGTACGGCAATCCTGCAGCTGGTCTTTACGGATGTGGAGCCGGCAGTCATGTGGAATGCAGAGATCTATTTTAAAATATCCGCATGGTCCTACCCGTTTATCGCGCTGTATAATTCCGGGGCTGCACTGTTTCGCTCCATGGGGAATTCCAAAATTTCAATGATTACCTCATTGTTCATGAATGCCTTCAATATCCTCGGAAATGCCGTTTTGATTTACGGCTTCCATATGGGGGTGGCGGGTGCTGCCATATCCTCGCTGGTTTCCCGTATTCTGGGTTCCCTGTTTATGCTGTATCTGCTGCGCAGTCCGGATAATCTGATTTATATTGATTCCTACAGGAAGCTGGAATTTCATCCGGATATGATACGCCGTATATTGACAATCGGAATACCAAACGGTTTGGAAAACGGTATGTTCCAGATAGGAAAAATCCTTGTTCAGGGACTGATTGCGGGCTTTGGTACGGTTGCGATAGCGGCCAATGCCGTAGCGAACAATATTGCACAAATGGAAATCATACCCGCTGCCGCAATCGGACTTGCAATGATAACGGTCGTAGGGCAGTGCGTTGGGGCTGGGGATTATGCGCAGGCCCGTCTCTACATAAAAAAACTAATGAAAATCGCATATATATCCATGCTTGCGGTAAATCTTATCATCCTGTGTCTTGTGCCTTTGCTTCTGAACATATATAATTTAAGTGCACAGACGTATGATACCGCACTGGAGCTGCTGCTGTATCACGGCATATTCGCCATGGTGCTGTGGCCGGCATCCTTCACCTTTCCCAATGCACTGCGTGCAGCCGGAGATGTGCGCTTTACGATGTGCATCTCGATTGTATCCATGTGGCTGTGCAGAATCTGTCTGAGCTGGCTGCTAGGGGTGATACTGGGGCTTGGTGTATTGGGCGTCTGGCTCGCAATGTTTACCGACTGGCTCTTTCGCATACTCTGGTTTTACTGGCGGTATCAAAGCGGCTCATGGATGAAGAAACGTATTATCACATAAGGAGAACATATGAAGTTTACGACGCTGTTATTTGACGCAGACGGAACGCTGCTCGATTTCGATGCAACGGAAAAGCGGGCTCTGCAGAGGGTATTTGATCTGCATCACTACCCGTTGACAAATGAAATGAAGAAACGCTATCAGGACATAAACGCACAGCTGTGGTCAGCGTATGAGGAAGGCGAAATCTCAAGGGAAGCAGTGATTTACACACGGTTTGGAAAGCTGTTTCGTGAATTCGGTATTGCGGATGATGGCATCGCCTTTGAGGATATCTATCAAAAGGAGCTGGGCAGAGGGCACGATATGATACCGCATGCTATGGAGGTGGTACGCCGCCTGTATCCGCAGTATCGTATGTGTATCGTGACCAACGGTGTTGTCGCAACACAGTATGCGCGTCTGCGGGATTCCGGTCTGGACGCGTATTTCCATCATATGTTTGTATCGGAGGAAATCGGATTCCGGAAGCCGGACCGATCCTATTTTGATCACTGCTTTGCCAGATTAAATGGAGCGAAGCGGAATCGGACCCTCATAATCGGAGATTCGTTATCCAGTGATATGCAGGGAGGTATCAATGCCGGTATTTCCACCTGCTGGTATAATCCTGATGGGAAAAAGAATCACAAGCAGCTTCCGTTAACCTATGAAATTCGGGATTTGCGGGAATTATATACAATATTGGAGGAGGAAAATGATGGATAAGGATATCCTGTTGTTTGATTTGGATGGAACATTGACAGATCCAAAGGTTGGTATTACCAGATCGGTAGCCTTTGCTTTGGATAAAGCCGGTATTCATGTGGAAAATCCGGATGATTTGTGCGCATTTATCGGACCGCCCTTAAAGGATATGTTCATGGAGCTGTATTCCTTTGACGAGGCGCAGGCCTTGCAGGCAATTGCGGATTACCGCGTTTATTTTCGCAAGCAGGGAATGCTGGAAAACGTGGCATATCCGGGGATTCGTGAACTGCTGGAGGCATTGCAGAAGCAGGGCAAAACGCTTTTGGTCGCTACCAGTAAGCCGGAGGAATTCGCCTGTACCATCCTGAAGCATTTTAAGCTGGATTCCTATATGCTGGATATTTGCGGTGCCACGATGGATGGTACCCGCAGCGATAAGGCGGATGTCATTGCCTATGCTGTGCAGAAGCATCGCCTCCCGGTTGAACGGTGTGTGATGATCGGAGATCGCCGGCACGATATCATCGGTGGGAAAAAGAACGGCATGCGCACGATTGGCGTATTATATGGATACGGAAGCCGTGAGGAGCTAAAGGAAGCAGGCGCTGACTGCATCGTGGAGGATGTGCAGAGTCTGTTGGATGTATTGAAAAAAGGAGGTTCATAACATGGCTGATAAAAAAAAGAAGAGTACAGCAGAGCTGCTGGAGCAGGCCCGCAAAGCCAAGCAGAAGCCCCGCACCAAAGCTTTGGAAAAAACACTGGGCAAGGGGAAGAACAGCGCCAAGTTTAATAAAGTAAATTTTAACGGATAAGAAAAGAGCGGCTATACCAGAATGGTAACCGCTCTGTTTTTATTCAGGATATGGGCAAGTGTTGTGCTTCCCCCATCCTCACCATCCAGTGTCCAGGGAATCTGTTCCCGGGCTTCTATGCGGATATCACAGGCCTTTCGAAAATACATCCAGGTTTCATTAACCTCATGCTTTATCAGCGCCGCAATGATATTTTGTACATCCAGTGGATTATTGGGAACCCGGATGAGCAGAAGCTCAAACTGCCCGTCATCCAGCTGAGCATCCTTTGAGTTTACGGCAGTAAAGCCTGCGACAAACTTGGAATTGGTAACACAGCCGAAGATACAGGAATCCTCAATGACTTCATTCTGATCAATGACGGCTTTGACATGATAGCGGGGAATATTCGTCAGCTGTTTGACGCCTTCCAGAAAATAAGCGATTTTTCCAAAGGAGTTTTTGGTGCTTTGGGGTGTGGAGTAGGAAATTTCTGTGAAGATACCAAACGCCGCAACATAGGTGAAATAGCGGTTATTGAACTGGCCGATATCACAGGAAAACGGACGGTATTGTGCAATGGTGTCCATGAGCTTTCCAGCACTTTTCGGCAGCTTCAGTGTAGCCGCAAAATCGTTGACTGTCCCGCTTGGAAGATAGGCAAGCACAGGCTTGCTGTCTATTTCCATAATGCCGCTGATCACCTCATTCCAGGTACCGTCCCCACCGATGCATACGAGAATATCACAGCAGCCTTCACTGGCTTTCGCAAGCTTTTGTGCATGTCCCGCATACTGGGTTACATAAACCTGTATCGTATCCTGCATGGCACAAAACCGGTCACATAACGTAAATAAAGCCGTTTTTGCCGTCTGCTTTCCTGCCTTTGGATTCATAATGATTCTGATGCTTCTGTCCATACACACGCCCCGTTTCCTTTGCATATAATTGTATAGCATAAAGACGGAAAAGGGAAGTGGAGTGCAGGAATTAGTGTTAATATCCTAAGACACCGTCGAGTGATTCATCCTGCAATACCCAGTCGTTGTATACATCAATCATACGGTATTGGGAAGGCGTATCCCGTATATAGACTTTTGAAATTCCTGCATTGATGATCATTCGCTTGCACATGGAACAGCTGTTCGAGCTTTGAATCAGCTCCCCGCTGACTGCTTCATAGCCTACCAGAAACATATCGGCTCCCAGCATTTCACTGCGCTGTGCACTGATGATTGCATTTGCTTCCGCATGGACACTGCGACATAATTCATAGCGTTCTCCCCGGGGAACCCGCAGCTTCTCCCGAATACAGTATTCCAGATCCAGACAGTTGGTACGTCCCCGAGGGGCACCCACATATCCGGTGGAGACAATTTCATCATGCTGAACGATTACCGCACCGTAAATTCTTCTGCGGCAGGTGCTTCTCTGTGCGACTGTTCCTGCGATATCCAGATAGTAATTGATTTTATCTACGCGCTCCTGTTTCATAAAAACCTCCCTTTCTTTATCAAATATTATTATAAGGGGAGCTGCTTTTTAATACAATCATCTAAAGAAAGCTGACAGAAAAGCTATGGGAATGCTTGCGGAAGTAAAAAGAAATCATATCGGTATATACAAGTAGGATAAGAGAAAGTCGTATGCTAAAAGCAGTGAGTAAGTCCATGGATAGCAAACAGCTGTGTGAAAAGAGCTGCTGTATATGGTGCAGCTTGCATCATAACTACATGATTACGGTTTTTTATATAAAGAGGTCGACCACATCGAATCAAGTCTTCCATAAAGCTTCCTGCTTACGGACATCCTGAATCTCAAAGGGCTGCAGGCAATGAAAAGTATGCGGGTGAGCGGTGAAGCTGTTTATTCTGCATTGGTTTGAAGGAGATAATGGAAATCCATATCTTCTTCCTTTTCGAAAGGAGTAACCAAAAAGCAGACGATACGTTTATCAATCGTCTGCCTTTCAGAAATTAAGCTATTGCATTCACTTTTAACATGCGCCCTGCAGCCTCATGTTGCATGCTGCATTCAGCTTCTGTTATTACGAGTACCTTCAGATGCCTTTCACACAGGAAAGAACAGCCTCATAATCGGGTTCGTCTGTAATTTCCCTGACATACTCGACATAGCGCAGGATATTGTCCTTATCAACTACAAATACTGCCCGCGTCAGTAAACCTAACTCTTCGACATAGGTTGCAGTTGCCGCTGCAAAGCTGTGCAGCTTGTAATCACTCAATGTAATTACATTTTCATTGTTTTTTGCCTGACACCAGCGTTCAAGAGCAAATGGCAGGTCCATGGATATTGCACATACGGTAACATCCTTTAGCTCCTTTGCGTAATTGATAAACTTTGCGACCTCCATACTGCATACACCGGTATCCAGGGAAGGTACACTGAGGAAAATACGTGTACCTGTACTGTCCTCACTTCGCCACTCGCTCATATCATTTCGTATAGCAGTAAACGGCTTTAATGTCTCGTTTTCCTTCACTGCCTCATGCTTTATTGTCACAGGATTTCCCTGAAAGGTTATATTCATTTGATATCCCTCGCTTTCTGTACATAGTATACCCGGATTGTTTGAAAAGGTGAACTTATTTGCCTGGAAATTTATGAACAAGGATACGAAACGAAAACAGTGTGTAGCTTCTGCTTTTTTCTTGTATATTGTTTACAAAACTGTTTCCATTTCCCTTCGAATCCGCTATACTGTTAGAGGAAAGTTGAGGGGTTGTGCATGAATACAGATCAGCTGCTGGATGTGGCCAGCTATGCAGGGAAACTGCTCATAGAAAGCGGAGCGGAAATCTATCGGGTGGAGGAAACGATGGTGCGGCTCTGCACGAGCTTTTCTGAGGTGGAGGATGCACAGAGCTTCGTTACCACAACCGGCATCATGTTCTCCATCACGGTTGCCAGCAAAACACATACAAAAATCCTTCGTGTGCATACACGCGGTGTGGATTTAAACTGCATTGATAAGATCAACAGCCTCTCAAGAGAAACCGCCGTGCAGAATTACACAATCGAGGAGCTGGCGCTAAAGCTGAGAGAAATAGAAAATGAACAGCGCTATTCCTTTTGGATAATCATGTTCTTCGGAGCATTGAGTGCAGGTGGCTTTGCGGTTTTCTTCGGTGGAAATTATCTGGAGGCAGGATGCAGCTTTTTGATCGGACTGCTGATCAAAGCGGTAAGCGCCCTTATGGAACAGCGCGGCCTGCACGGCTTTTTTACGAATGCAATTGCGGCGGCGAGCGGTGCGCTTGCGGCACTGGGGGCACATGCCCTCTGTCCGGATACGGATGTCGATATCCTTATTATATCCAGCATCATGCTGCTTGTTCCCGGCTTAGCCATTACCAATGCCATACGGGATACGGTTTCCGGGGATTATCTGTCCGGTGTTGCCCGTGCAACCGAGGCCTTTCTGGTGGCGATTGCAATCGCTGCCGGTATCGGTGTTGTCCTTTCCATGTCCATCGGACTGAGCGGAGGTATGTGACATGTATCTGATCAATATGATGATTGCCTCTTTTTTTGCCTCACTGGGATTTGGCGTAATGTTTAATATTCGTGGAAGGAAACTGATTCTTGCAGGAATCGCAGGGTCAATCGGCGGTGCAGTCTACCATGCGGCACTGCTTGTGGGCTGCTCGGAGCTGACTGCCATGTTTCTGGGTTCGGTTGCACTATCGCTGTATTCTGAAATTTTTGCCCGTATCTGCAAGACACCGGTAACAACCTTTATCATTTGTGCCCTGATACCACTGGTACCCGGAGGTGGAATGTATCGTACGATGCTGAAGGCGATAGAAGGGGATGTGATGCAGGCGTTGTCCATCGGTCTGGATACGCTGACCATCGCAGGCGTACTGGCTCTGGGAATCCTTGTTGTTTCAACAATCATGAAGGCTGTATTCAAACCGGAGAGAAGGAGTGTGAGAAGGCATGTGGAAAACTGAAAGAAAAGTGGAGCTGCTGGCACCTGCCGGCTCTATGGAGGCGCTTCGTGCGGCAGTCCAAAATGGTTGTGATGCTGTGTATCTTGGTGGCAGTATGTTTGGTGCCAGAGCATTCGCCAATAATTTTGATGAGGACGAAATTCAGGAAGCAATCGCCTATGCCCATGTGTATGGGGTTCGTGTGTTTGTTACCGTCAATACCCTGATTCGAGAAGAGGAATTTGAGGACTGTGTCCGGTATGTTCAGTTTTTATATGAGCATGATGTGGATGCGGTAATTATTCAGGATTTGGGCTTATTCTCTGTGCTGCGCCAACGCTTCCCGGACATGGAGCTGCATGCATCCACACAGATGCATATCCATAATCCGCAGGGAATTCACTTTATAGAGTCCTGCGGTGCCAGCAGAGTGGTGGTGCCAAGAGAAACTCCGCTAAAGGAAATCCGAGCATATGCGGCTTTAGGCGTAGACCTGGAGGTTTTTGTTCAGGGAGCCCTGTGTGTATCCTACAGCGGGCAGTGTCTGATGAGCTCACTGACACTGCAGCGAAGCGGAAACCGCGGCGAATGTGCACAGAACTGCCGTATGAAATATCAGCTGGAAAAGCGGGAGGACGGTCATAGTGAAATCCTGCAAGGAAAAGGGGAATACCTGCTGAGCCCGAAGGATATGAATACGCTGGAAAGAGTTCCGGAGCTGATTGAAGCGGGAATTGCCTCCTTTAAAATCGAGGGCAGGATGAAACGCCCGGAATATGTGGCATTGATGGTTGCCTTATATCGTAAGGCGATCGATGCGTATTATGAGGGAAGAGCATTTATCTATGATGAAGCTGTGGATATGCAGATGAAAAAAATATTCAACCGCGGCTTTACCCAGGGACATTTGTTTCATCATTACGGGGCGCAGCTGATGAATCCGATCCGTCCCAATCATATCGGAGTCAAGGTCGGTAAAGTCATTCAGGTTACCAGAGATAAAATTGTGATACGCCTGCAGGATACCCTGCGGCAGCAGGATGGTATCCGCATTTTGCAGGAACCGAAGGATATCGGCTTTCAGGTAAATTTTCTGTATAAGGACGGATTGCTGGTCAATCACGGAGCAGCAGGGGATATTGTGGAGCTGGATAAAACAGCACCTGTTGTGAAAGGAAGTATTGTCCTGAAGACCAGTGATGCACAGCAGCTGCAGGCATTGCAGAAAAGCTATGAGGCAGCACCTCGTAAGGTTGCCGTTTATGCACAGTTCACCATGCAGGCAGGCAAACCGGCAGTCCTGGAGATTATGGACGAGGAAGGCAGAAGTGTACGAGTGGAAAGTGATGCCGTATGTGAAACAGCACGCAGGATGCCGCTGAAAGAGGAGCGAATTGCTGCGCAGCTGAAAAAAAGCGGAGATACGCCATTTGTATTCGAGAACATTTCCTATCAGCTGGATGCGCAGGGAATACTTCCTATCCGGGAACTCAATCAGATGCGTCGAAGTGCATTGGCGAAGCTGGAGGAGCAGCGAAAAATTCTGCATAAGCAGCGCCGTATTCTTGCGGAGAAGCAGCCCGTAATCCATTCAATACAGGACGCTCCATCACTCTGTGCTGTTGTGCATACTGAGGAACAACTGCAGGCCTGTCTACAGGAGGGCTTGGATATGATCTTTGTGGAAAATCACAGCCTGTATGCGTTGATGAAGGGCACAGAGGGAGTTTATCCGCGTATGCCACGAGTGATGAAGGAGGAGTATCCTGCTTCCCTGATGATGATTCAGGAAACCGGCGGCTTGCAGGCGGGAGAGGTCTTCTGTGATACCTCGCTGAATATGACGAATTCCCATACCGCCGCATTTCTGCTTACTCACGGTGCAAGGGGAATCAGCTTTTCTCTGGAAAGCAGCCTACAGGACTGTAGTGCAATCAAACGGTGCTTTCAGGAACGATATGCGGTGGATGCACCCTTCTTTTATACGGTATACGGCAGAGCTGAGCTGATGCTGAGTGAATACTGTCCAATCAATTCCGTTATCTGTAATCATACAGACAGAAACTGCGGTCTTTGCAGGCAGGGGGCGGAATACGCTCTTCTCGATGTGAAACAGAATCGCTATCCGATTTTGTGTGACGAGTCTTGCCGTACGCATATTCTACATTATGAGGTGCGCAATCATATCGATTCGATTCCGGAAGCAAAGCAGCATGGGATTCAGCATTTTCTATGCACGTTCACCATGGAAGGCGAGGCTGACTGCCACAGGATTATCACAGCCTGTAAAGCGCAGCTGCAAATGAAACAGGGTGTATAAGAAAAGGTATGTCATAGGATATACCTAATTGAAAAGAGGATATATATGGTGAATCTTATACAGGCAAAGGAGCAGTTTGCCGCCTATTGCAAAGGATATGATACACAGGATGAGCGGGTGGCTCTTAAAATCGTGCATTCACAAAAGGTGGCTGAGATTTCAAAGCAGCTGGCGATCCACAGAAACTGCTCTGCTATGGATGTGGATCTGGCCGAGGTGACAGGCCTGTATCATGATATCGGAAGATTTGAACAGCTGAAGCAGTATCATACCTTTCTGGATGCGAAAAGTATCAATCATGCGGCACTTGGGGTACGGATTTTACAGGAACAAGGGCTGTTATCTGTTTTCTGTGATGATCCGCACCAGCAGGAAGTAATGCTGCATGCGATAGAAAACCATAATAAGTTTCAGATTGCAGACGACCTGGAGGAACATGCATTTCTGCATGCCACGATTCTGAGGGATGCGGATAAAACGGATATCTTCCGTGTAAATCTGATGGAGAAAGCGGAAAATGTCTATCTGTGCAGTGAAGAGCAGCTGCTGCAGGAAACGGTGAGTGAGGAGGTTCTGCAGGATTTTTTGAACAGCCGTCCCATTCTGTCCGCAAAACGGAAAACGCATCTCGATATCCTGCTGTCCCATATGGCATTTATATTTGATTATCATGATGCCTATGCACTGTCTCTTGTTTTACAGCAGCATTATATTGAACGCATGGTAGAACGTTATCCGTTTCAAAGAGAGCAGGCACAGCAGGCAGTACAGCTTGCTGTACAACATGCACTGACATATATGCAAAAGCGAGTCACTGCGTAAAAAAGAGGCTTTCATGCCTACCAAGGAGTAAAGCGTTTTCCGTTTCTGTAAGAATATGGAGGATGTAAAAAGTTTCCCCTGCTGATTTACAGAAAGCAGGGGATGAATGCATGGCATTTTGTGAAGCATACGTTTGAATTATGAGAAAGCAGGAATCCGGTTATGGGAAAACCTCCATACAATCGGATTCCTTTTTCATCATCACCGTATGGCTGATATACAACTTATTTCATGTATCCCGACAGGGTAAGCTATGGAAAGCTGTACTGCGTGAATGCGGAAAGGAACACATCAGCTTTTTATAATCGGCTGTTTTCAGCAGTACCTAGCATGGCTTCTTTTTCTGTGAATGTCTGCAGCGAAACCGTCAGCTGAATTGCTTCACTGTAACATGTCCTCTCAGCATCCCTGTCGGAAAGAAAATGCAAAGGATGCCTTTTTCACTATTTTTTGAATTGCGTGACGGATTTAGAAAAGTTTAAGATTTACCTGCGTTTTATGGTAAGAAATTTCCTGCATAATAAGGACTGTAAGGAAGGGAGCTGATTTCATGAAGAAGAAATACATCGTTATGCTGGGTGGTGTTCTTCTATTGGCTGGGGCCGGACTTGGTCTTCTTTTTGGCAGTATCGACATGAATCAGATTTCCCGTATGCTGGAGGATATCCCGCATGGCCTGCGTGAGATACTCATGATTGTTTTGATTGCCGCACAGATTTTTCTGGCTTTTTTGCCGGGAGAGCCGCTGGAGCTTGCGGCCGGATTTCTGTTTGGCTCCGTTGGCGGGACATTGCTTTGCTTGGTGGGATCTCTGCTTGGGACAGCCCTTGTATACCTTCTGGTTCAGCGGTATGGAAAACGGCTGGTAACCGTCTTTTTTAAACAGGAGCAGCTGAATGAGTTTACCGGAGTGCTGAAAAAAAGGAATAGCATGCTGTGGATTTTCCTGCTGTTTCTGATTCCCGGCACGCCGAAGGATATTATGACCTATGTCGTATCCCTATCCAATATCGCTCTGGGGAAATGGCTGCTGCTCACAACCGTGGGACGTATTCCCAGCATTGTGACATCGACATTTCTCAGCGGTTCATTGAAGGAGGGGAATTTCGTCGCAGCTGCCGGAGTGGCAATACTTACGATTCTGCTTGTAATTGCAGGAGGCTTTGCTTATAAACGCATGAAGGAGGATACAGCGATATGATACAATTTATTATCTGCACATTCTGTGCAGTTGCAACCTTTCTGGGGTTTCTGCTGCATAACATGGAAGAATCATCCGGAATATAGTACAATTACACTTGTTGAGAGGGAGTGAAGGCTATGGATCATAACATACTCGTCGTGGAGGACGAAAAAGGAATACGGGAGGCTATACAGATATATTTGAAAAATCAGGGATATCGTGTATTTCTGGCTGAAAACGGCCAGGAGGGTCTGAACATAATAAAACGTGAAACAATTAATCTGGCTGTGGTGGATATCATGATGCCGGTTATGGATGGAATCACTATGACGATGGAGGTGCGTAAGGATTATGATTTTCCAATCATCTTTCTGAGTGCGAAATCTGAAGATATCGATAAAATAACCGGCTTGAATATCGGTGCGGATGATTATATCACAAAGCCGTTTGGCTCTATGGAGCTGCTGGCCCGTGTCCGCAGTCAGCTGCGCCGCTATGAACAGATTCTGATGCTGAAGGAGCATGCGGTATCCTCTGTGAATCGTGAGGAGGAAATTTACAGTATTGGGGCACTGGAATTAAACAGCACGACAAAGGAAGTGCGTGTGGATAATCAGATCGTCAAGCTGCGGCCGAAGGAGTTTATGATACTGGAGCTGCTGATGAAGCATGCGGGGCGTGTTTTTTCAGCACAGCAGATATATGAGGCCGTCTGGAATGAGGAAGCAATCAATACGGAAACTGTGATGGTGCATATCCGTAAGCTGCGGGAGAAAATTGAGCTGGACCCCAAGCATCCGCGCTATTTAAAGGTGGTCTGGGGAATCGGCTATAAAATAGAAAAATAAAAACAGGTGATCTTATGAAGAAAAAACATATATTTCTAACAACGTTCATTGCACTGCTTTCTGTAATGAGCCTTATGATTTGTTCCGTATACCGTAACGATCAGATTCAGGAGCTGGGGCGTTCCGGCAAGCAGGCGGTTATCTGGTATCTTGAAGATGATATTCAGGAGGGAGTTCTGGGACTTGCTCAGTCTGTGCGTCCCAAGGATGATATTATCAAATTCGATACCGGGCTACCGAATTATCTGAAAAGCACGTTATCCAATGATCTGAAAGAAAAAGTCACAAAGAGCTTTCTGGAATTGAAGGAGGATGCCAATTTTCAATACTATGCGAAGGATTTGAAAAACGGTAGGGAATATGGAAATAAAAAGCTGAGGGATATGTCTCAGAAGGAGCTTCGTGACAGCAGCCTGCTGTATGGTATTCTGGAATATGATAAAGATGGAGCAGCGAAAATTCTGGGAGACTTCAGTGATATGGATTTCCAGCCGCAGTCACTGACACGATATCTGCGCTTTTTTGATTCCGTTGATGAAAACGGACCCATGACTACCTATAATATAAATGATGAAGAATTCACACAATCACAGGCAATGATTCAGAACCCGAAGCAGATGAAAATCATCTTCCGTGTACCACAGGAGGTTATCAAGGATCAGGGACTGATAGCACGTACGGTGTATGACTGGTCAAATTATACGCAATTCTCTGTAATAGCCGCTATGATTGGTACAATGGTCCTGATTTTGTATCTGTTGTTTTATCCAATCGCAATCGTTGAGGAAGTGAATCCGTTCCTGACATTTAAGAGAGTGAAGTTCGGTTTTCTGTTTATTCTGCTCGCTACCGGAATCACGCTGGGGACTGCCGGCGTTCTGGCACTGAGTGGAGCTACGATCAGTGGAACATTGCAGAGTGTCATGAATGAATATCATATCATGATGTCTGATGAGCTTCTGTTTGTGGCGAATGTCGTTTCCTGGATGCTGCTGTTTCTGATGATCAGTATCGCCTTGTTTGCAATGAAATATATATTTGTAAAGGGATTCTGGAAATATATGAAGGAGGATACGATTCTGGGCAGTATGATCGGCAGTATCCACCGGCATATAGACAATCTCGCGGATATCGATTTGAAGGATGACGCAAACCGTAAGCTGTTAAAATTCATGCTGATGCAGATCGTCATCATGATTGTGCTGTGTCTGTTCTGGTGGTTCGGCATGTTTCTGGCAATCATCTATGGCTTTGCCCTCTTCCTGTGGCTGAAGCAGAAGCTCAATGCTGTACAGCATGATTATCGTACCTTGCTGAAGCAGACGCAGGAGCTGAAGGAGGGCAACTTCCAGGCAGAGCTTCCGCAGGATGTCGGTATCTTCAATGCCCTCAAGGATGAATTCAGTGAAATCCGCGTCGGCTTTGAGAAAGCGGTACAGGAGGAAACGAAATCACAGAATATGAAAACAGAGCTGATCAGCAATGTGTCACATGATTTGAAGACACCGCTGACCGGAATTCGCAATTACGTAGAGCTTCTGCAGCAGGAGGGCATAAGTGAAACGCAGCGTAAGGAGTATGTGAGCATGCTGGATCAGTATGCCAAGCGACTGCATGCTCTGATGGAGGATTTGTTTGAGGTTAGCAAGGCAAACAGCGGAAATATTCAGTTGGATATGGCCCGTCTGGATATTATCGCACTGGTGGAGCAGGTGCAGGCGGAGTGCAGTGAGCTTCTGCAGGAACGCGGGCTGGAGGTACTCTGGAATCTGCATGGTGAAAAACAGCTGAGTGTACTGCTGGATGGAAGTAAGGCATTCCGGATATTTGAAAATCTGTTTATCAACATACACCATTATGCACTGGAGCATACCCGTGTGTATGTGGATATCCGCAAGACAGCCAACCGGGTACGGATTGAATGCAAAAATATATCAAAGGAACCGTTGAATTTTGATACGGAGGATATTGTGGATCGTTTCGTTCGCGGAGATAAATCGCGTCATGACGGAGGCAGCGGACTTGGACTGGCTATTGCCAAGAGCTTTACAGAGGCGATGAAGGGAAGCTTCCGCATTGAGACGGATGGAGATTTGTTTAAGGCGGTTATTGAATTTCCACTTGTAAGCGATACTTTAGGTGAGAACCAGGAGTAAGACTGGACGCCTTATAGGAAAATACAAGGAAGGGGCCGGATTTATACAAACCGGTCTTTTTCTATACTTTTGAGCGAAGGGCTGCAGAAGGCTGATTTACAGGTAGCATTATCTTTTCCTGGTATTGTTTTGATTGCATAGTATTTGAGATTTGATTATGTTAAGATATGGTTATAAATTTGAATTTTGAGGAGGTATTATGATTAGAGAAATTTATGAGTATGAATTAAATGATTTATTGAATTTGTATACACATTTACACGAGGATTCAGTCCCTAAGATGGCAGAGGATTTGAAGAACGCATGGCAATCTATTATGAATGATAAAAATCATCATATCATAGTTTTTGAAATAGAGGGTAAGATAGTTTCATGTGTATGTGTAGTTATACCAAATTTAACAAGGAACGTTAGACCATATGCATTTGTTGAAAATGTTGTTACACATAATGCCTATAGAGGCAAAGGATACGCTACAGAGTGCCTGAATTATTCTAAAGAAATTGCAGAAAAGTCAGGCTGTTATAAAATGATGTTACTTACGGGTGCAAAAGATGAGTCAACTTTAAACTTCTATAATAAGGCTGGCTATAATAATTTAGATAAGACAGCATTTATCCAATGGCTATAGAGATAATCCTAGTTTATGTAACTGATAAATCAGAATTTATGGAGGTAACAGAATGGAAGTAAATAAAACAACGATTGTCGAAAAGACAGTAAAATCTGGAGTAACATTTGGAAGTGCTTTAGCTATGGTTATTAGTTATACAACATGGAAGTCGATCGGCTGGGCAATTTTTCATGGATTACTTAGTTGGGTTTATGTCATATATTTCATATTACGTTACTAAACAGAGGTATATCAGATGAACACAATAGTATGGATTTTGATTGGAATAGCAATTTTATGTGCAGGTATTGCAATATATTCTGGCACAAAGAAGAGAAAGTAAATTTGAAGCTGTAAAGGAGCGTTTGTATGAAAAAAGTGCTTATAACCGGTGGAACAGTATTTGTAAGCAGGTATCTTGCAGAATATTATGTGGCAAAGAAATATGAAGTTTATGTACTTAATAGGAATACTAAGAAACAATCGCAGGGGGTAAAACTTATTCAGGCAGATCGACATGATTTAGGAACGGTTTTACATGGTATTCATTTTGATATTGTAGTCGATACTGCATATACTTCGGCAGATGTTGAAATGCTGCTGGAGGCTTTGGATAGTTATACGGATTATATCCTAATTAGTTCAAGTGCTGTGTACCCAGAAAATGCTTCAAAGCCTTTTAAAGAAGATTCTATAGTAAACGTTAATAGATTTTGGGGTAAATATGGAACTGATAAAATAGAAGCAGAAGCAAAATTGATGGAAAGAAATCCGAATGCATATATTATAAGACCACCATATTTATACGGACAAATGAATAATGTATATAGGGAAGCCTTTATTTTTGATTGTGCTTTAGCAAATAGAAAGTTTTATTTACCTCATAATGGTGAAATGAAATTACAGTTTTTCCATGTTCATGATTTATGTAGATTTATAGATATCCTTTTAGAAAATAAACCTCGTCAGCATATTTTTAACGTAGGAAATAAGGATATGGTATCAATACGTGAATGGGTTGAACTATGCTATCATATTACGAATCACCAAGTTGAATTTGTAAATGTTTATGATGATATTAAACAAAGAAACTATTTCTGTTTTAATGATTATGAATATTACCTTGATGTTTCAGAACAATATAAACTAATGAAAGAAATAAAACCATTGAATGAGGGATTAAAAGAAGCGTTTAACTGGTATATAAAGAATTCTGAAAAAGTTAATAAAAAGAATTATTTGGATTATATTGATAAGAAAATGATATAAACAAACACCAGTTTATCAGTTATCGAATGGAAACTGAGGTGAGAAAATGATTACTAGATACTATTGTACAAATATATTTTCTGAGCAAGCGAAAGAGCTTATTGAATTCTATAGAGATATATTAGACATACCGGTTATGAAAACTGATATGGATGAATTCAACGGGGTTTACTTTGGCTTTCCAGAAAGCAAACCCACGCTCTGCATATGGGATTGTAAGGTATTTGGCGTACAGCGGACAGGATATCAGTCCTTCGTTTTTCAAACAGATAATCTGGATATAACGATAGAATGCTTAATGAAAAAAGGTGTGGCAATGGGGGAAGCCGTTCGATACGATTGGGGAACATACGAAGTTCGTCTGCAGGATCCTGATGAAAATGAAATAGTGATATTTGAGACTGTATAATATAGAAGCCGGGTAGAGAAAGGATAGAGAGATGGTGGAAAATACTTTTCAGATTATACTGTGCGATATAAAACAATCAAAAAAAGCAGTGGCAGTCCTTCCAAGCGAAGATAGCATAAAGGACGCAGTAAGGAACACATATAAAATCAATAGCAAAAGCCTGTTGGCAGTCCTTCTTGAACATACCGGCGGAATCATCATCGACCACTGGATAAGGCTTTACGGGGCAGGTGAGGTGAATTTTATTTCCAGAAACAGCTTGTGTCCCTTTGATAATATACGCATTGGCGAGGATATATTAGGCGGTTTATTCATGTTCCTGGAAAACGGAAATATCGGTTACTTCGCACCTGACTGCTTAGAGCTGGAAGACATGGAAATAAGCTTTTCTCAATTTTTATACTGGTGCTTACATGGCGATACGGTTACTTTCTATAAGGACTATTTCTGGAAAGGTTGGCAAAAAGATGTTTTAAATATAAAAAATGATGAAGGAGCTGCTTTTTATCCTTTCCTATGGGCAAAAGCAGATAGCTTTGAGAGCAGAATACGTGAAATAGTGCCGATTGATGAAATTATCAGATTGGAATTTGATTTCTTGAAACAACTGTATGGGCAATGAAACCGTTTTGCAGCATCCGGCTTTCAAACAAACATCAGAAATTATGGAGGATATTGTCATGGAGAATGAAGTAATATCACAAAAAAACATCACGTTTGGGGATTGTAAGGTTGTGATTCAGCTTCCTAAAGGTGAGGATGCAAGTGATTCAGTTGTCAATAATATTGTTTGCTTTAAGTCAGGAAAAGTGTTTTGGGAAATAAAGGATTTACTGGAATGCTATGCAAGGAAAAATCATATAAACTACTTTTATGAGCTGTATTTTGATATTTTCAAAGAAAATGACAAAATCTTAACATGTATAGGCTTTTATAATCACTGTGTTATTGATGTATTTCAGAAAAAGATACTTTCCATTATAAACAATCGCTAATTTGGTATATCGGTGTGTGGAAATTTAAGATGAAAGGATAGAAGGATGGAAAAAATAATAAAATTCATTGAAGAGAATGTGGATGGTAAGACGTTGTATACGAAAGAGCTGATATATGAGCTGGAGAACGGTGCGCTGCAAGGTGTTTACTCCGATCAGATTTCCTTTTCTAATTTAAAATATTCTCAAAGCGGCTTTCAGCTTGATATGTTCATTGTAGCGAATGAAAAGCTTTGGCTTATGGGAGACGATGGTCAACGCGAAAAGCTGCGGAAGGACTTCAGCGCAGTATCCTTATTTCGCTTTGAATTGGCAAAGCGAAGAAGCACGGGTGCTGTAACAGGAAGCTTCCGGCTGATATCTGCTTCCGGCAAGCAGGTAGCGGCAGAGGCTGTAGTGAGTGGAATCTATGATATTCGTCTTGAAAATGATGTATTGAAGCTGCTAGAGGATCAGGCATTATACCGGGATCAGCCGATACAGAATGACTGCTATAAGCCTGTAGCATTTCAGGCAGAGCATCGCCTGTATTGTGCCGATGGCAAATTACATTATGAATATAATGGAAAATGTTTTGATATGGATACAAATACGATGCAGCGTATGCATAGCCCGGATCAGTTTCCTTCCTTTATTTCCATAGAGAAGTAATGATGAGCTTATATGCAAGGAGATGTATCATTTCGGGGAGGACTTAAGGAAGCTTATCGCCGTTGAAAGCATTTATAATGATACACAGGTATGAAGAAAAAGATGTGCTTATGGAGGTGATCACCAATGAAGATGAAGGAAAGCGATATAGAAACGATCATGTTTGCCCCATGCGGTATGAACTGCAAGGTTTGTTATAAGCATTGCTATCATAAAAAACCATGTGATGGCTGCCTGAAAAGTGATAGGGGTAAACCTGAACACTGCCGTAGGTGTAAAATCAAGGACTGTGTTAAAGCCAGAGACTTATCCTATTGCTACGCCTGTTCGGATTATCCCTGTAAGCTCATAAAAAATCTTGAGAAAAGCTATAAAAAAAGATATCAGGCTAGTCTCATGGAAAACAGTGAGATTGTAAAAAAACAGGGAGTAGAGGTATTTATGGAGCAGCAGAAAAAGAAATATACCTGTTCTACCTGCGGCGGCGTAATTTCCATTCATGATAAAGAGTGCAGTGAATGTCAGGAAAAGGCATTCACTACGGAAAAAGGGTAGGTATAGAAGCTGATGGTGGGAATATGATGTTTCATGAAATCTGCATATATAAGCAAAGGTGAATAAGCAGGAGGAAATCGAAGCGCTGATGAAGAAAGTGGCTGAATTTTATTTGAAGCGGGAGGGTGTCCTTGCTGTACACTACATAAAACCTACACCCTGGCAAAAGAATTTCAATGCGGTCAAGGAAGGGGACTTGCCGATCCGTCTTAAAAGGAATGTGGGAAAGGAACCTATGTCCTGTGTTGGGAATTGGTGAATGAAGATGCGCATGCAAGTGTATCGAGGCTTGGACTGGAGAAATTTTATAAACGCTGGAATCGCTGTTTCATCACAATGCCTAAGATTATTTTGGGTGAGAATATTGTCTGACAGTTCTGCTTCCGTTGATCAATGAATGCTTGCGCCCTGTTTCTAAGCTTCGCAATGCTTGACAAGGGGTGTGTGCTATATAAAAAAGAGCCCGAAGCTTAACGGGTTCTTTTTGATGTTTAACAGCATCAGTATAGATCAATGGTTGCCTTACGCATGGCTGCACGCTCCAGGATACGAAACATCTGGTAGGTAGCGCCTGCATAGAACACCATACAAAGCACCTCCTGCAGCATCAGAAAAGTGATCAGCGTATTTTATGTTCCATGGATAAGCAGCTGCATTGCCTGCAGCCCATGTGGCAATGGCAGAACAGAGGCAAGCCATTGTAGGGGGAGTGTCACCACATAGAAAAAACAGCAGGGTGATAAATAAATTATATACAAAATTGATATCCGGCAGGATAATGCCAAAGGAGCCAAGCAAAAATCCGATGCTGATACAGGATGCACAACAGAGAATGATGCATACTATCATACCGCCCGTAAGGATGGAAAACGGCAGATCAAAGATTAGAAAACCGGTCACAATGATAATGCCGAAGGAAATCAGAGTAATCCAGCAATAGGAAAAAATGCGAGCATTCGCATTTTCTTATGGAATAGGTCTGCGCATACACACCCATTATGAATTGGAATTGCTTGCGGCTATTTATGAATCCAATGCAATATATTCTACTATATTGCAGGAATCAATGATCAACTGTATCAGGATTCATGATATGAGGATCAATGGAATTATGGGGCTCATGCATGGTATGCAGCCTTTGGGTGGCAGGACCCTTGATGATTTCTCCGGTATAGGAAAACCGTGATCCGTGACACGGGCAGTCCCAGGTCTTTTCATCTGCATTGAAGCGCAGTGTACAGCCAAGATGCGGGCAGAGGATATCAACGATATACAGCTCATCATTCTCATCACGATACACACCATAGCGGTGATCGTCCAGCTCCATAATGACTCCTTCTCCGATATGCGGATACGCCGTGGTGCTTTTTTGCAGCTTGCTTTTCAGAAAGGCGCCGACAACATTCAGATTCTCTTTGACAAACTGCAGCGAAAATATGCTGGAAAGACGCTGTGGAGAGAACATCATGCGATAGGGGGAGCCGCGATGCAGTGCGTAGGAGCATAACAGCTTGCCTGCGATACAGCTTGTGGTGTTGCCCCATTTGTTATAGCCGCTCGCAAACAATACGCGATCCTCATGCTTATCCAGCTTACCGATCAGAGGCAGCTGATCAAAAGTCATATAATCCTGTGAGCTCCATGCAGAGGTGATTTCCTGCACGATGAAATCCTCACGTAATGTATTTTCAAATTCCTGCAGATTCATAGCCTTATCCTGTCCGCTTTTATAGGTGTTGCCGGCATACAGCAGTGTATCCTCGCATGTGTTGTAGGACTGTACACGATCGTCTATGGACAGCATCATATCCTTTGGCAGTGGATTCTTTACACGGGCACTGATTATGCTTTCCTGATCACAATACATACGCGTAAAATAAAAGTGTCCCTGATCGATAAACGGAAACTGCGTTGCGAAGATTACGATATCCGCATGTACGCACGTACCATTGACTATCAGACGATAGCCCTGCTCCTCCTCCTGCATGTCTGTGACAGGAGAATGCTCATAAATATCAATGCCTCCCTCTCTGGCAATTTCGGCGAGCGCACAGCCGTAGGCATAGGGATCAAAGCGTGCCTGATACTGCATGCGCAGTCCTGCCTCCATGGGGAACGGTGCATCATTTTTTTCGATATAGGTACACGGGATATGCAGATCCAGATAGGCCTGGTATTCCTCCTGCAGTTTGGCTACCTGTACGGCATCACGGGTAAACAGCATGGAATCGCATCGTTCAAAGCTGCATGCTATATGGTGCTCCTGAATAATTGCTTCTATGGAATTCAACGCTTCCTCATTTGCTTCATAATACTGCCGGGCAAGGATACGGTCATAATGCTCAATCAGATTTGCATACAGCAGGCCGTGCTGCATGGTCAGCTTTCCGGTATTTCTTCCGCTGGCACCAAAGCATAGAGAATCAGCTTCGAGAAGAATGGCATCCTCCTCTGCCTGTGCGAGATAATAGGCTGTTGTTATACCGGTAAGACCGCCGCCGATAATGGCGATATGGACATCCGTCTCCTTTTGTAAAGTCGGATAGTTCGTCGTTTTTATGTTTCGTTTCATCCAGAATGATTCTGTCATGTTCTTCACCTCTTCTACAGACTACCCAGAAACCGGCATTTCTTTCTCATAAAATAGAAAGACCTGCAGAAAACTTTGTCGAACGTTGGGTCTATCACTCCACAAGCATCATATACTTGAAGGAGGAGGAACAACATGATTACCATTCAAAATATAAAAGTAAATGTTACACGCGCAGGGAATAACGAGTCTGCCGTGGTACTGTTGCACGGATGGGGACAGAATCAATACATGATGAAGTTTCTGCAGGACCATCTCTGCGACACCTTTACGGTTATCAATCTGGATCTGCCGGGGTTTGGAGAGAGTGAGGAGCCGCCGCGTGTCTGGAGTGTAGACGATTACGTGGATTTTCTGCAGGAGCTTCTGGACCATCTGCAGATTACTCATGTGAGCTTTATCGCTCATTCCTTCGGAGCACGCATTGCACTGCGCTATGCATACCGCTTTCCGGTGGAGAAAATGGTTCTGACCGGTGCTGCCGGCATTCAGGCAAAGCGCGGGCTGGGCTATCATATCCGCGTGAAAACATATAAGCTGCTGAAAAAACTGCATGCTGCCCCTGCCATGGGAAGCAGTGATTATCAGAGTGCTTCAGCAATCATGAAGGGGGTTCTCGTTGCCAGTGTTGAGGATGATCTTTCGGGAATACTGAAGGATATATCCACGGAGACGCTGTTGGTCTGGGGAGAAAAGGATACGGCTACACCGCTGTGGATGGGTCGTGTCATGGAGGAGGAACTGCCAAATGCCGCCCTGGTTGTTCTGCCGAAGGAGGATCATTTTGCCTACTTCCACCTCAGTATGCAGTTCTGCCGCATCGTGGATGCCTTTTTAAGACCATGATGCTGTTCTGTTTTCTGGCGGCGTATCTTTTTTTTCTTTATGTTCCTTTGAAGCAGTCTATGCATATGTTCCAGCAGAACCGTTACAACAAAGGGCGGTATCGGACATGGCTGGTGTCCTATATCCGCTTATCCTGGAAGCTGATTGTGAAAATACTGCTGACGCTGATGCTGAGCTACAGCCTTCTTTTGCTGCAGCCGACTTCCATGCAGGAGGTTCTGCTGCTGATGCTGGTTGCTATCTTTGCCTACATCAGCTGTAAAATGGAGGAGGAGCGCGTCTATCGCAAGCCGCTGGTGAAAACAGCGCGAATTCACCGCCTTGCGATCCTGCTGTATACGCTATACGGCATTTTGCTGTGCCTGCTGCATTGTTTCCTGTCTGCCGCAGCGCTCATTCTTGTGACACCGTTTCTTTTTCTGTCCGCATGGCTCATGGTGCTGCCTGCCGCATGGATTTCAGAGCCGCTGGAAATGGCGATTCGCAATCATTATGCAGCGGATGCCGCAAAGCTGTTAAGAAGCAACAGCGCGCTGTCCATCGTCGGCATCACCGGAAGCTATGGGAAAACGAGTGTGAAAACCATTCTGAATGAGCTCTTGTCAGATGTTTACTATACCCTGATGACGCCCGGCTCCTATAATAATCAGATGGGAATCACTCTCACCATACGCAATAAGCTGGAACGGCTGCATGAGGTGTTTTTATGTGAAATGGGAGCGGATCATGTGAAGGAAATTCATGATCTGATGCAGTTTGTAAAGCCGCAGTATGGTGTTGTGACCTCTGTCGGCGCACAGCATCTGGCAACGTTTGGCTCCATGGAAAATATACTCCATGAGAAAATGCAGATGATAGAATGTCTTCCTGCCGACGGTATCGGCTTCGTGAATCGGGACAATGCCTATATTCGTACCTACAGTATTCAAAACACCTGCCGAATCGTATGGTTCGGGATGAGCGAGGATGCGGATTATCGCTGCTGTGATATCCGTTACAGTGAGGAAGGCACGTCGTTTACGGTGATACAGGAGGGACAGTCTCACCGGTTTCACACAAAGCTTTTAGGAAAACACAATGTCGTGAACATCACCTGTGCCATCGCAGTTGCGCACACACTTGGTGTTTCCTGGGAAATAATGGCGTTAGCTGTCGAAAAGCTGCCCTATGTCGAGCATCGGCTGCAGGTACGGAAAAGCTTTTGCACCCTGCTGGATGACGCCTATAATTCCAATCCGGAAGGAGCGCGCTGTGCACTGGAGGTTTTAAAGCAGATGAAGCATCAGCGGTTTATCATCACACCCGGTTTTCTGGAGCTGGGAGAACAGCAGGAGGAAGAACAGTATAAGCTGGGTGAGGAGATTGCGGATAGTGTGGATACGGCGGTATTGGTAGGTGCTGTCCAGACGAAAAGCATCGCCGCAGGATTGGCGGACAGCGGATTTCCAAAAGAAAGGGTCCATGTTTGCGACAGCTTTCAGGAGGCACTGGCAATCGTACAAAAGCAGGCACAGCTGCAGGACTGCGTGCTGCTGGAAAACGATTTGCCGGATGCATTCAACCACTAGCAGCCCTACTCACATGAACACGTTTTAGGCATTCGCATACACTGATAATGTGTAAGGAAAGGAAGAATGCTATGAAACTTAAAATTGCCGTGGCATTTGGCGGCAGAAGTGTAGAACATGAAATCAGTGTCCTGTCGGCTCAGCAGGTAATGGCTGCTCTGGATGAGGAGCGCTATGAAATACTGCCGTTGTATATTGCCAAGGATGGCAGAATGTTTTGTGAGGAGGAATTACGGGAGCTGGAAACCTTTCAGCATATTGAAGAATTCATAGCGGATCATACCAGTGTAGCTCTGATTCGAAGAGATGCGCATACCTATTTGATTCCATCGCGTCGTAAATTATTTGCCAGGGATAAGGAGGTTGATCTGGTGTTCCCGGTTCTGCATGGAACCAACGGGGAAGACGGCACCTTTCAGGGATATCTGAAAACGATCGGAATACCCTATGTCGGCTGCAGTGTTCTGGCTGGGGCAATCGGGCAGGATAAGGTGATTATGAAGCAGGTATTGCAGGATAGCGGACTTTCGGTTGTACCGTGGTTTTTCTGGACATTGCATCAGCCGATGGAGCAGTCCTTTTTCAAAAAAGCACAGCGTCTTGGTTATCCGCTCATCATTAAGCCTGCGAATCTGGGCAGCAGTATCGGCATCGCCGTTGCCCACAATGATGTGGAGCTGCATAAAAGCATGATCGAGGCCTTTCAGTATGATCACAAGGTTGTGATTGAAAAGGTGATCGAACCGCTGCGGGAGATCAACGCCTCGGTATTGGGGGATGAGGACGGCTGTCGCTGCAGTACGCTGGAAGAAGTTGTCAAGCAGGATGAAATTCTGTCCTATGACAACAAGTACAGCGGCCAGGGAAAATCCAAGGGAATGCTCAGTACCAGCCGCAAGCTGCCGGCAGAGCTTAGTGATGAGCAGGCTGAGGAGGTTCGTACGATGGCGATGGATGCCTTCCGTGCGCTGAATGCGGCAGGGGTCGTGCGGATTGATTTTCTGATGCATGCAGACAGCTCAGCTCTGTATGTGAATGAAATCAATACGATTCCAGGCTCCCTGTCCTTCTATTTGTGGGAAAAGGAAGGTCTTTCCTTTCCTGCCCTGCTGGATGAGCTGATCTCGCTAGCACTTCAGCGGGTACGCAGGGAACAGAAGATGATTTTCAGCTATGACACAAATATTCTGCGGGATTATAAGGGCAGAGGAAAACTGATGAAGTAGAAAAATGCGGACAGTGCTTCGCATCTTTTCTTTTGCAGGAAGACAGAACGATGGAAGAAGGAGGAACGGTAAAGGACGCTGATGTATACTTTGAAGCATAAACAGAAAGAAATTTCGCTGCGGGATAAACATAGGCAGTCACAAGATGTTGCATCCGCTTTTCATACAGGAACGATTCAGCGGGGAAAGGATTTTTTTCATAACAGCATGAACTTCACCGTTGTATTTACTGCAGAATACATACGGTACGGTTCACTGGGGATAGCGTTCAATCAGACAGCGCAAGGACTGCACTTGCAGGTGTGGAAAATCGGCTTTTTGTTTCATGAGAATCATGCGTAAGAAGAATTTGATATTTCATAATCAGTCCGGTATAAAAAGAAGATGACGAGCATAAAGCATTGTCATCTTCGTATCATTCATTCATTTTCAGCTTTTCCGTTGCATATTCGTTCTTTACAGAGAAACAAGAAACACCTCATATGCAATCAAGGACTCCCTGCTTTCTTATTTGAATTTTGAAAGGATGTATGAATTTCAGCTTTCCGGCATAAGGGGGAGCGTACAGCTGCTTGGCATAAACACTGTAAACAGGGCTTCCTACGGTTTCTATCGTGCTATATCAAAGCATGAGCGGCTATGTGATGTCATTTGCGATGACCTTGCCACGATCACTGCTTTTGCGATAGGCATTCGGTGTCATCCCGCATGCTTTTTTAAAGACCTGTGAGAAATAAGACTGAGAGGAAAAGCCGCAGGAGTCGGAAATCTGTGCTATGGAATAATTTGTGGTTTCCAGCAGCTCCTTTGCCTGCTGTACACGCAGTCGGATGAGATAATTGATGGGGGAGACGCCCTTGTACTGCTTAAAGGCATGTACCAGATAAAATTTATTCATGTAGGTTTTTTCACTTAACAGCTCTAGCGTGATATCCTCCTGATAATGATTGTTGATATACTGCTCCACAAAATGACATTCCTTGGTTATTTTCTGAGACGGCGCTACAATCAGGTTCGCCTTTGTCCTGCGTACCATGTTAATGATCAGCACCTCCAGCAGATTCTGACATACCGCCTCGTAATCATCATCCTGCTGCGCCATTTCCTGCACCAGTGTTTTCAGATAAAACAGAATCTCATGCTTGAATTCATAATAGTTGTGGACACTGTAGTCCTCATATTCCATATGGTTGGTAAAGCTGGTAAACTGCAGACCTTCAATACCGAGAACGATATATTCCAAAGGGGATTCATCCCTGCTCATTTCCGTATGCGGGACATTGGGATTGACAATGATCAAATCATCCGCCTTTACATCGAAAACATCATCATTTACAAGAAAGCTTCCCTTGCCGCTGGATACATAAAATAATTCCGTACAGTGATGGGCATGCGGCGTGCTGTGCCAGTCACCCTCATAACGACTTGTTGAAATATAGAGAAGGTGGAAGCTCATCTTATCCAGCTTGCGATTCTTCAACTGATATCTTTGTATACTCATCATATCACATCCTTATATCTGCTTTTATTATAATAGACACCGCTGTCGTTGACAAGAATTATATTTATTGGCAAAAAGTGAAAGTAGCCAATATCTCTAAAAAATGAAATACAATGCTTGTGTTTATCGAATAAATAAGAAATACCGGATTCGCTTTTTTAGATATCTTGCCTGTTTTTTTGCAGATCGACGTGTCCGGACGGTTTGACAAGCGCTTCATAAGCCCATAAAATGAAGATAAAGATGATCAGGAGGAGTTTGACATGAATACGAAAAAGGGGCGCGTAACTGTGCCGAGTGATGTTGATGTAATTGAGGAAACCTTAAACATCATAGAACGATGGGGGGCGGATGCGATCCGGGACTGTGACGGCACCAGCATGCCCGAGCAGCTGCGTGAGCTGGATGTGAAGCAGTATGCGACCTATTATACGACGAGAAAGGATAATGCATGGGCAAGTGCAAATCCGCAGGAGATACAGCAGATGTATCTGATGAGCGATATGGTGACGGCAAGTGCACAGACCCTGACCATACCGTTGATGAAGCATTATTATAAGGAACAGCTGAAGGTCAATACACTGGATGATATAAAGCGGTGGTGGGAGGTGATCGACCGTACGAGCGGTGATGTGGTTGCAGAGGACAAGTGGGAATATGACGCGGAAAAGGAAGCGGTTGTCGTGTTGGAATGTGTGCCGTTTCATGCGTATACAGTAAGCTTTCTGGCATTTGTGATCTGGGATCCGGTGCATATGTACAATGCCCTGACCAATGAATGGAAGCATGAGGAGCATCAGATGACCTATGATGTACGGCAGCCAAAGACCCAGGCATATGTTCTGGATAAGCTGCGCCGCTGGATTGCTGAGCATCCAAAGGTCGATGTTATTCGCTTCACGACATTCTTTCATCAGTTTACGCTCATGTTCGATGAGCAGGCGCGTGAGAAATTTGTAGACTGGTTCGGTTACAGTGCCAGTGTGTCCCCCTATATTCTTGAACAGTTCGAGCAGGAGGTCGGATACCGGTTTCGTCCTGAGTATATCATCAATCAGGGATATCATAATTCCACCTTCTGTGTTCCTACGAAGGAATATCGTGATTTCATGGATTTCCAGATGCGTGAGGTTGCGAAGCTGGTGAAGAAATTTGTGGATATTACACATGAAGCCGGCAAGGAAGCGATGATGTTTCTGGGAGACCACTGGATTGGGACAGAGCCGTTTGGTCCTTACTTTCAGGAGCTTGGACTGGATGCCGTAGTGGGCTCTGTCGGGGATGGACGTACCTTGCGTCTGATTTCCGATATCAGAGGAGTGAAGTATACCGAGGGACGGTTTCTGCCGTATTTCTTCCCCGATGTATTTCATGAGGGCGGTGACCCCGTTCAGGAGGCGAAGGTAAACTGGGTGAGCGCAAGGCGTGCAATCCTTCGCTCACCACTGGACCGTATCGGATATGGCGGGTATCTGAAGCTAGCATTGAAATTTCCGGATTTTGTTGATTATATTGAAGAGGTATGCAATGAATTTCGTGAGCTGTACGAGCATGTACACTCTGCACAGCCGATGTGCATGCCGTTTAAGGTAACGATTCTAAACAGCTGGGGAGCACTTCGTGGCTGGGGAGCGGAAATGGTCGCTCATGCGCTGTGGTATAAGCAGATTTATTCCTATTCCGGCGTTCTGGAGGCTTTGAGCGGCATGCCGTTTGATGTGCAGTTTATCAGCTTTGACGATATACTGGAAAATCCGAAGGTACTGGATGATGCCGGTGTGATTATCAATGCAGGGGATGCCTATACAGCCTTCAGCGGCGGAGATTACTGGAAGGATGCACGCATTGTGAGCGCCCTTCGCAAATTTGTATACGAGGGGGGCGGCTTTATCGGCGTTGGAGAACCGAGCGCAGCACAAAAGGAGGGGCATTTCTTCCAGCTGTATGATGTGCTGGGCGTGGATAAGGAGGTTGGCTTTTCCCTGTCACAGGATAAATATAACTGGGAGGAACAGCCGCATTTCCTGAAGGAGGAGCTACCTGAAGCTTTACAGCTTGGAGAAGAAATACGCAATATCTATGCATTGCCGGATACGACGGTTTTGATCAATGAACATCAGAATATCCGTTTTGCGGCCAATACGTATGGGAAAGGGAAAAGTGTCTATCTGAGCGGTCTGCCATTCAGCTTTGAAAATGCACGTCTGCTGTATCGCTGCCTGTTCTATGCGGCAGGAAAAGAAACCGAAATGAAAAAATGGTACAGCGAAAACTGCAATGTGGAGGTCAATGTTTATCCGAATACAAACAGCTACTGTGTGGTGAACAATACGTATGAGGTGCAGGATACGCGGATTTATACGGACCATGATGTCTTTGATATCCGTTTACAGGCAAATGAAATTCGCTGGTTTTCCATCAGCGGGGAAGAATAAGAATTGTGCGGCATGAATGCCGCATTTTTCCATGCGGTAAATGGACGTAGGAGTGTACAGCGTATGAGATAGAATTTTCATGGTTTCAGTCCTTTCAGGCAGTATTATGAACTCATATCGTGGTTTTCGATACTGTAAAACAGCATTAAGAAATCAGCATATCCAAGTCTTTCAGGTTTGAGATTGAAAACACAGGGATTGGACAATCAGTAAGTAATTGCTTCATGTTCTTTTATACTGTCCTGCAGGGGATTCACAAGAGAAATGTGGTAGCCGATTTCAAGATATAAACGGCCTGCACAATTCTTACATAGAACAAATGTTACACTGCTTTTCCATATTAAAAAATAATTTTTGCTTTTCTGCAACCATTTTCTTTCTTCAGAGGTATTAAGGGTGAACAGAGAAAAAGAGGCAGTTCAAATAGAACTGACGGAGTGTTTTGCGGTATTTGCCGGAATGGACTCATTCTCTGATGATATCGCATTGCGTATTCGGGTACGAAAACGATGGAGATAAACGAAGCTGCTGTATTCGAAAGAAAAGCAATGGGTTCAGGACAGTATGAGGGAGGGTTTCATATGCTGAAGCTGTCAAAATGGAAGAAATGAAAAGGAGAGCTGTATGAAAATCAGAAATTACGGATTGGTGCTGCTGGCATGCGGCATGCTGTTTGCCGGCGGTTGTTCAAAAGAGAAAGCGAAGAAAAAAGCAGAAGACTTGAAGCTTGAAAATCTCACGATCGTACTGCATGATGAGAATATCACCATTTACCAGCCGCTGGGGGATCTTCTGGATACCTGGGAGCTGGATCAGGCGCCGGAGCATATCGAAGCGCTGGGACATGATATGGTATTTTTAACATATAAGGATAATGACCGGGAATCGATGATTCTCCGTGTCTTCAATCCGAAGGATGAAGAAATCAGTGTGAACGATGCGCTGATTCAGCATGTAGTCTTTTCAGACAGAAATACAGAAAATGTGAAGGAATACAAGCTTCCTCACAATTTTAAAATCGGAAGTACTACTGAGCAGGATGTAATCAAAGCACTGGGAACGCCTTATGAGTATAGGATTTCCAACGATGACAGCAATATGGATTATGTCACAGGTACCTCGTATGAAACCTCTGAGCTGGCAGAGTTTTCATTTGAAAAAGGAAAACTGAGCAAGGTTGCATTGTCAGGAAGTGAAAAACGCAAGGAAAAGAAAGAGAATATCAGCTTTGATACGGCTAAGGCAGTTGGGTATTCTGTATATGATATCCCCCTTGCGAAGGGAAGTGCTGCGGATGAATTTGCGAAGGGAAGCATACAGTTCGATGGTGTGAGCATAAACAAAACGACACCTGCGAAGGCACTTATAGAAAAAGGGTGGAAATCCAAATATCTGGATGAATATAATAAAAAAGAGACTACCATCAGTGCAGAAAAAAGTGATATGCGTATTGATTTGCGAGTGGATGGAACGATTTCTTCCACAGATCAGCTGACCGAAAAGCATGTGATTCAGGAAATATTTGCAGCGGATGAGTCTCTGGAAGCTTTGACATTCGCATCTGGTGTTAACGGTACATCAACACTTCAGGATGTGTATCAGATACTGGGAAAACCGATGAGTGTGTGGTATAGCAAAAACGGTGTTCGCGTTCGGTATAGGACAGAAAGCAATACTGCCGTTTCCATGTCCTTTAAGACCTCCGGAGCAATGGAATACTGCAGTGTGAAATTTGATTCCGAATGGGAATAGACGGTGCGACAGATAAAGGATTGAGCCGGGTGCTCTTTTCTTTTGCATTGTTTGTTGAGAAGTAACCTTTGACCTCGCATAAGTAGAAGCTTATCCTTTATGCTTGATACGTGTTGTCCGGAAAAATATGCAACGGTTTTTTCATACGGCGAAAGCCTGTGAAGGAAACAATTCGTATTCTGTTTTTTTGAATACTTTCTATGTGTCCGACAAGTATGCTCAACAGTACCAATTCATTTGTTTAAACATTTAATAAGTGCTTCAGATATGAAAAAGGAACATCTGAATGACCGTGTGGAGAACTCTGTCCGCTGGACTGTCATACGCTCAAAAAAAGGATTCTCGGCTGAGAATCCTCCTTTGTTAAGCCTCCATGGAATCAATGATGCTGTCAACCAGATTATCCATTTCAGATTTATTATTATCATTCAGGGCACTGATCATGGATACTTCAGAATTCAGAATACTCATCTGCTTCATCTGATTATCCAGGAAGTCCTTCATGAGGGAACCGGATTTCGGTGCCCAGGACCCGTTTTCAATGATTCCCACCGTACGCTTCTGCATATTGAGTGCCTTCATATGCATGAGGAAATCATGCATAACAGGATAGATTCCCAGGTTATAGGTTACCGAAGCCAGTACGATATGGCTGTATTTAAACGTATCACTGATCAGGTAGGATACATGGGTATTGGAAACATCATGCACCACAACATTTTTGACACCCTTTTCCACCAGCTTGGCAGCCAGTACCTGCGCGGCGGATTCCGTATTTCCATACATGGAGGCATAGGCAATCAGGACACCGGTTTCCTCCGGCTCATAACGGCTCCATTTGTCATATTTATCCAGCAGATAACCGAAATCATTTCTCCATACCGGTCCATGCAGCGGACAGATGACCTTGATATCAATGGTTCCCGCCTTTTTCAGCAGTGCCTGTACGTGCGGTCCGTATTTTCCTACGATATTGGTATAGTAACGGCGGGCATCATCCAGCCAGTCGCGGTCAAAATCAACCTCATCGTTAAACAGCTTGCCATCCAGTGCGCCAAAGCTTCCAAAGGCATCAGCGGAAAACAGAACGCCGTTTGTTACATCAAAGCTGACCATTGCTTCCGGCCAGTGCACCATCGGAGCCTCTACAAAGGTGATGGTGTGCTTACCGAAGCATCTGGTATCGCCTTCCTTGACCTCCTCTGTGCGCCCGTCAACGTTAAAGCCGAACTGATGCATCAGCAGGAAGCTTTTTTCGGTTGATATGATTTTCACCTTTGGATAGCGAAGAAGAATTTCCTCAATGCTGGCACCGTGATCAGGCTCCATATGATTGATTACCAGATAATCCAGGTCACGCCCGTTCAGAACATGCTCTACATTTTCCAGAAACTGACGGCAGGCATCCCAGTCCACCGTATCAAACAATACCGTTTTCTTATCCAGCAGCAAATAGGAATTATAGGATACGCCATTCGGAATCGGGTGAATATTTTCAAACAGGGCAAGACGGTGATCATTTCCTCCCACCCAGTACAGATCGTCAACTACTTTTCTTACACAGTACATACTACATCCTCCTTCTCTTTATTTAATCCAATGTCTCGATGAACTGATCCTTTGCTTCTCCGCATTCCGGACAGATCCATTCCTCAGGCAGCTTTTCAAACGGCGTACCCGGAGCAATATCATTTTCCGGATCTCCCAGCATCTGATCATATTCATAGCCGCAGCCATTGCAGACATGACGCATATAGGAAGGAGCTTCCTTTTTGATAAACGGACGTTTCATTTTCTTCATTGGCGGAGCCGGTTTCTTTTCTCCGGTATCCAGAGCCTTGCTTAACAGCGGCAGTATTTCCATAACATCACCGACAATCCCGTAGTCGGCATTTTTAAAGATCGGAGCATTGGCATTCGTATTGATGGCAACGATGGTGGTGGCATCCTTGATTCCCTTCAAATGCTGTCCCGCACCGGAGATACCGCATGCGATATACAGATTGCCGGTAAATTTCTGACCGGACATACCGACATAGCGGTTGATCGGTACATATTTCAGAGTTTCTGCGACTGGACGGGAGCTTCCGATTGCGGCCCCTGCACTTCTTGCCAGATCCTCAATCAGCTTCATGTTCTTCTTTTCTCCGATACCCTTGCCGGCTGATACCACACGCTCCGCATTCATAATCGGGGTATCCATCGGGATACCGACCGTGAAATCATAGCCATCCTTCTGTAAGGCTTCCACCAGGGCATTGACACGTTCCTGTGCATCGCCTTCCTTGAATATCTGTTTCTTACGTTCTCCTGTGATTGCACCTTTTTTCTTACGGACACCGCCGTCCTTTGGCGCTTTTCCTATGATATGAGAGGCAATAACGACCCTCTGAATTTCATTGGTTCCTTCATAGATGGTTGTGATTTTTGCATCACGATACGCACGTTCCACTTCCATACCCTTCAGATAACCGCTTCCGCCGAAGATCTGTAAGGCATCGTTGCAGATTTCCAGCGCAACATCACTTGCATACTGCTTCGCCATTGCGGATTCCATGCCATATGGTTCGTGGTGTTCCTTCAGCTCCGCAGAGGAGTAAATCAGCATTCTTGCACAACGCAGCTTGGTTGCCATATCGGCAAGCTTGAAGCTGATGACCTGCTGCTGTGCAATCGGTTTGCCGAACTGCACACGCTCCTTTGCGTATTCCAGCGCATTCTCATACGCACCCTGTGCGATTCCCAGTGCCTGTGCGGCGATACCGATACGACCGCCATCCAGTGTGGCCATTGCAATCTTAAAGCCCTGACCAAGCTTACCAAGCAGGTTTTCCTTAGGTACCTTTACATCATTGAAAATCAGCTCTGCTGTTGAGGATGAACGGATGCCCATCTTGTCGTAATGATCACCGAAGGTAAAGCCGTCCCAGCCCTTCTCTACGATAAATGCGGAGATTCCTCTGGTTCCCATTTCCGGATTTGTGGATGCAAAGACGACATACGTATCTGCCTTATCAGCATTTGTAATAAAGATCTTGCCACCGTTCAGAATGTAGTAATCACCCTCCAGAACAGCCGTTGTTTCGGTACCTGCCGCATCACTTCCGGCATTTACCTCCGTTAATCCAAATGCGCCGATTTTTTCACCGCTTGCCAGCGGTACCAGATATTTCTGCTTCTGTTCCTCGGTACCAAACGCAAAAATAGGGTAGCTTCCCAGTGAGACATGTGCGGACAGAATAACACCTGTACCACCGTCTACACGGGATAATTCTTCTACAGCAATGGCATAGCTGATTACATCCAGACCGGCCCCTCCATATTCCTTTGGATAGGGAATACCCATCAGACCCATCTTTCCAAACTTCGCAATCGCCTCACTCGGGAACTCATTTTCCTTATCGAGCATAAAGGCAATCGGTTTGATTTCGGTTTCCGCAAATTCCCGAACTGTCTTGCGGATTTCCTCCTGCTGCTGTGTCGTTGTAAATAGCATAGTTTACGTCCTCCTCACTTATCTCTATGATATTCCTTCTGCTTTCATGATTTTTCTTAATATGAGAATCATTTTAAGAATGTAAATCACTTTACACTCTGATAATATCATAGCGCTTACAATAAGTCTAAAGATATGCTCACAGAATTTTCCTTTTTTGGATTCGTTTTAAGAAGTACCTGAAAAACGGCGCCAGCGCTTTTGGAATTTCCTGAATTAGGTCCCACAGGTGTAAGATAAGCAGATGCTGGTGCGCAGATGATTTGTAACGTTCTGCGTAAGAGAATACGGCTTCATTTTCAAACAGGTATACCGGCTGTACACTCATTCAGCCTTTGAATTTCCTTCACCTATACGATTTATGGTTTCGCATATACATACAGGTATGAAAGAATGTGTGTTTGTCCCTTCCTACCTCTTTCTGCAAATTACAAATCGATAAGATTCTCTTTTAACATGCGGACTTTTACTTCTCAGCCTGCGGACTTATGGTCTGCCGTATGCTATACTGTACTTAGCGGAAAACAATTGGAAGGAGGAGCTGTATGTCGGAAAAGAAAAAGGCGGAGGAAGGGTTTCTGTATAATGCGAATTACAACGCAGCACTGCTGGATGAGCGTGCCTGGTGTAAGGATCAGTGTCATCTGTGCAATCAGCTGCGTCCAAGCGATACGGAAAAGCGCTATCAGATTTATCACAGCTTATTCAAGCAGATGGGAAAGCATGTATCCATAGAACCACCATTCTGGTGTGATTATGGCTATCATATCAGCATCGGAAATGAATTTTTTATGAACCATAACGGTGTCATACTCGACGGAGCAGAGGTAACCTTTGGTGATTATGTCTATATCGCACCAAACTGCGGCTTTTATACGGCAGGGCATCCGTTGGATGTGGAACAGCGTAAGCAGGGGCTGGAGTATGCCTTTCCCATTCATGTGAAAAGCAATGTATGGATCGGAGCAGGCGTTCAGGTGCTGGCGGGCGTTACCATTGGGGAAGGCTCGGTGATTGGGGCAGGCAGTGTTGTGAACAGAGACATTCCTGATCATGTTCTTGCGGCAGGTGTTCCCTGCAGGGTGATTCGCCGCATTACAGAGGAGGATCGAAAGAAGTACCGTATTCAAATGGAGGAAAGTTGATGGGAAGCAGGTGAAACCCGTAAACAGCGCACCTGTATAGGCAGTAAAGGTCTTTTTGGATACGCCGTAAGCGATCGCCTAGTCGTCTGTGAGGCTGTATTTGCAGTCTGATGGCGATAGGGAATACGGAAGAAAACGGATATGCATATGACTGATAAGCTATGCGAAAGCTGTCCCTGCGAAAAAGAAATGTCGAGGAGAGTCTCCCTTTTTAAAGAAGTTATTTGCATGTCCTCACTTGCGGCGGTATGGCTATGATATAATAAGGATAAGCAGGAGGTATGAAACCATGTTTTATGAACAAGTAGAAGAATCCGTGCAATATATTCGTAAGCACGTGAAAACAGAGCCACTTATTGGCATCATTTTAGGAAGCGGACTGGGCTCGCTGGTGGAGATGATGGAGGATAAAGAAGTGCTCTCCTATCAGGATATTCCACATTTTCCGCAATCCAGAGTGGCAGGTCATGCGGGAAATCTGGTCTTTGGCAGAATTGGAAATCAGCGTCTGATCGTTATGCAGGGGAGGTTTCATTATTATGAAGGCTTTTCGATGAAGGAGGTCACCTATCCGATTTATGTGATGAAGCTGCTCGGTGTTCGGGATTTGATCGTGACCAATGCCTGTGGCGGTATCAATCCGGAATTTACACCGGGGGATTTGATGATTATTGATGATTTTATCAATTCGCTGGATGTAAATCCTTTGATTGGAGATAATGATGAGCGCTTCGGACCACGCTTTCCGGATATGTCAGAGCCTTATTCCATCCAGCTGCGTGAAAAGGCAGAACAGGTGGCGGATCAGTTGGCAATTCCTTACCGCCATGGTGTATACACCCTTTTTCAGGGACCGTATTATGAAACAGCGGCGGAAATCCGTATGTATGCCAGAGCAGGCAGTGATGCCATTGGAATGTCCACTGTGCCGGAGACTATAGCGGCAAATTATCTCGGTATCCGTGTGCTGGGAATTGCATGTATCACCAACATGGCAACCGGTATTGCGAAGGAAAAGCATTCACATGAAGAGGTTGTGAAAATGGCAAATAAGAGCAGTGCCCGGCTTTGTACATGGATGGAAGCACTGTTAAAGGAGTGGTAAGAAGGAGGGGGATGCTTCATGGAACAGAATTCGCTGTTTCAAAATGATGTACAGAAGGATCCTCTTGCCGCCCGACTGCGTCCGGCTTCGCTGCAGGATTACGTAGGGCAGAAGCATCTGCTTGGAAAAGGGAAGATACTGTATAACCTGATAGAAAAGGATATGGTTTCCTCCATGATCTTCTGGGGACCGCCGGGTGTTGGAAAAACGACGCTTGCCAGAATCATCGCCAGGCAGACACAGGCACATTTTATCAATTTCAGTGCCGTCACAAGCGGAATCCGTGAAATTAAGGCCGTGATGAAGGAAGCGGAGGACGCGCGTCTGTATGGCAGAAAGACGATTGTGTTTGTTGATGAAATACATCGTTTCAATAAAGCCCAGCAGGATGCCTTTCTGCCGTATGTGGAAAAGGGCAGTATTATTTTGATTGGCGCAACAACGGAAAATCCGTCATTTGAAGTCAATGCCGCGCTTCTTTCCCGCTGCAAGGTGTTTGTGCTGAAGGCACTGGAGGTTTCGGATCTGGTGGAGCTGCTAAAGCATGCTCTGCAGGATGAACGCGGCTTTGGCTCACAGCATGTTCTCATCACAGAGGAGCAGCTGCATATGCTTGCCGTGTTTGCCAACGGAGATGCCAGAACAGCGCTGAATACGCTGGAGATGGTGGTTTTAAACGGAGAAAGCTCAGAAGCGGGAATCGTCATCACAAAAGAGGTGCTGGAGCAATGTACCTCCCAGAAGTCGCTGCTGTATGAAAGACAGGGAGAGGAGCACTATAATCTGATCAGTGCCCTGCATAAATCCATGCGCAACTCCGACGTGGATGCAGCTATTTACTGGCTTGCGAGAATGCTGGAGGCGGGGGAGGACCCGTTGTACGTGGCAAGGCGTCTGGTTCGTTTTGCGAGTGAGGATATCGGGATGGCGGACAGCCGTGCCTTGGAAATCTGCGTTGCGGTTTATCAGGCATGCCATTTTCTCGGTATGCCGGAGTGTAATGTACATTTGACACATGCGGTTACCTATCTTTCTCTTTCTCCGAAATCCAATGCCCTGTATATGGCATACGGCGCAGCGAAGGAGGATGCTGTGCATATGCTGAGTGAACCGGTTCCCCTGCAAATACGAAATGCACCGACATCCCTCATGAAGGACCTGCATTATGGAGAAGGCTATCAGTATGCTCATGATACGCAGGAAAAGCTGACAAACATGGAATGTATGCCGGAATCCCTGAAGGGAAGGGAATACTATCACCCAACGATACAGGGAAGTGAAGCAAGGGTAAGCAAGCGATTGCAGGATATCAAGGAATGGAAACGGAAGCATCAAAATAAATAGAGAGCCGGTGTTTTAAGAAGACCTTCCTGCAAGTGATGAAACGCTGGGATATTGGCAGAACACGGATAGGCGCAGATTTCAGGTTGCAGGCATTTGACAGCGCTGTGCATGATCAATGCCTCTTTCCGTAAGGAAGAAAGGCCGCATAAGAAAGCCATGAAAGCATCCGGGCGGCTGTACGCAGACAGTCTGTATGATACAGATGCTCATGGAGCTGCGTTTGCGTATTTCCTGAATTAGGCAGCTTAAGAAAAAAGGTAATCCAGCCTTGATACAACAGGTTCAGATTGCCTTTTTTATGTTTTCATCAGCGGTAAAGGTGCCATGCATACCGCCGTTTTCTGTTTCTTATTTTACAGTTTTTATGACATACTTATCGAATAGCTCACGATTTCGCTCATCGGCACCGTCCATATTGCTGGAGGCGAACACCGGAGCCTCCATGCCATGCTCCTTCAGCAGCTCGACAAATCTTCCCATCACACACTGTGCAAGGAAGCATCCGGTCAGGGTACTGACAGGTCCCATACTGGTTGCTTCATCGATTGGTGTTGTCGCATCCCCATACGGAGCATGATTGTCCAGAATCACATCCGCTAGCTCAAACAGACGCAGCCCGCTTTCATGACGGGAAGCGATGGTTTTGCTATGCGATAAGGAGGTGATCACGATAATACGGGCACCCTTTTCCCTGGCTCTCATCGTGTATTCGATCACCAGTGGATTTCTTCCGGAATTACTGGTGACAAGCAGAACATCTCCCGCTTCTATCGTGTAAATTGCATCCAGTACATCCGCATAGGAAGCTGTCCGCTCCAGTGTGGTACTCTTTGTCGGGTGGGTTGCCAGCGTCATTTCGATTTCGTTGATCGGATAAACCTTTGCATACCCTCCGGCTCTGGCATAGATATCCTGCCCGATCATATGCGAGTGCCCGCTGCCGAAGGTGTAAATGGTATGATGTTCCTTCTCCGCTTCAAACAATAGTCGTGCTGCCTGTTCCAGCGGCTCCCGCTCCTGTTTCATTACCGCGAAACGCTGTTCCACTTCTTTGAAATACGTATCAATAAATGCCATAATCAATCCTCACTTTCTTCTGATTTCAGTATACCATGATTATATGTAAAATCTATAATTGGATATAAAGTTATAACATTTTATACAAAATATGTAATTTAAACGCTATTTCCGCACAAAACACTTTTAATTATTCTATTCTGCTAAAATAGGAAAATTTTTCCATTATAATAATTACAAAAACTGGAGTGGACGGAATGAAAAAAGTAACGGAAATCAATTTAAGAGTGGGAGATGCTATACGAAAAGGGCTTCAACGAAAGGGAATGACGCAAAAGGAGCTTGCTGCACTGGTTGGTTCCACGCAGCGCTCGATTTCTTCATATATCAATGGGAATGCACAGCCCCCGCTTGATATTCTGTCTTTGATTTGCCGCATACTGGAAATCAATATGAATCAGATTCTGCAAATACCGGATTTCAATTTTCCCGGACGTATGCTGCATGATCCGATGGAGCTGGAATTCATGAAGATTTTTGATCAGGTGCCGGAGGAACGGCGGATGACCTTTACAAAGCTGATGAAAAGTATACTCAGCTTTCATCTGGAATAGGAAGTAAAAATGCAACTGTTACATAACATGGAAAATAAGACGATTCTTTTGGTAAATGACAAATACAGAAAGATGGAAAATTTTTATTTTTATGATAAAATGCCGTATTTATCGGTGTTTTTTTATATTTTGCGCAGAATTCGTATGGAAGAAAACTTTTTCATTTTATATACTATAGAAGTAAAAGGGAGAGAGAGGAGGAATATGGAAGAAAAACATACCTGTGTACTGAATCATGATGAGTATGAGCTGCTGAACTTTTATCGACAGCTCAGTGAAGAGCGCAAGCAGAAATTTTTTGATCTTGTGCAGACACTGGATATGCTGTTGAACCAGCAGGAGGATACGACTGCGGTCGCAGAGTAAATCACAGGTGTTGAAGTCATGGTTCTGAGAGCGCAATCCTTTTCATAAGAGAATGAGAAGGATGTGCGTTTGTTATACCGTGCACTGCTATCCTTACGGCGCAGGATACCGCACGGTGCATCAGCTGTAAAACAAATCCTGCAGGATCCATCCTGGTGTTGCAGCAGCTGAGCATGCATACTGTTTTGAAACCGGATGAGGACCGCAGGGTCCTTTTCTGTTTCTAGGCACTGACTGGTACTGGATGAAAAAGCTGTCCGCCAGAACTGACCGTGGTGTGGGGATCATTCCATTTCTGATGCTGAAGCGTTCCACGTAGGGTCCTATGTGATTTGTCGATGTTGATACAGCTGTTTCTTACATAATTATTTCATGAAAATATTTCAGAAAATGATTGACTTTTTCATCCCTGGATTGTACTATAGTAATATATGAAATGCGCTGACGGGAAATAGTATGGATATGGACATGACAGAGAGTCTTCGGCTGGTGGAAGAAGATATGCGAAGTATGCGGAACACATCCCCGAGCAGCAGAGGTGAACTCAGTAGCTTCTGCCGGAATCCTGCATCCGTTACCGTGCTAGAGTATGCTGGTACTCGAAGAGATTGATATCGTGAGGTATCAATAAAATAAGGTGGAATCACGTAAGGTAACTTTCGTCCTTTGGATGGAAGCTTTTTTTGTATAAGCGTATAAGGGAGGATATGAAGCTATGAAAAGATTTGCTATACCGGAAGGAACCCGGGATCTGATTCTGGGAGAATGTACTGCGAAGAAACGATTGCAGGGTGCAATCGAACAGGTGTTTGACAGTTACGGCTATAAGGAAATCGTAACACCGAGCATTGAATTTTATCAGACCTATCAGACCGGCTTTGAACAGGTTCAGGAGGAAGCGATGTACAAGTTTTTTGACCATAACGGAAGCATCCTGACACTGCGCATGGATATGACGGTACCGATCGCCCGTGTTGCGGCAACCAAGTTCAAGGATCAAAAGCCGCCGCTTCGTTTTCGTTATTGTGCCAATGTATACAAGGTCAAGGAGTCCTTTGCCGGAAAGCGCAATGAGGTGACAGATTGCGGAATCGAGCTGCTGGGGCTGAACGAAAAGCAGAGTGATCTGGAAATTCTGGTGTGTGCACTGGAGGTTATGGAGTGTATGCAGCAGCAGGCGTATACGCTGGAAATCGGCAATGTGAATTTCTTTCACACAGCAGGAAAGCTTCTGGGACTTTCAGCGGATGTAACAGAGCTTCTGGCGGATTTGATTGATCGCAAGAGTCTGAGCGAATTGAAGGAATATCTGCATACGTTGCCACTGAAGGATGAGGACAGAGAATTCTTCCTGCAGCTGCCGTGGCTGTGTGGAGATGCAGGGATGCTCAAGGAGGCATTGAACTGCTGCTTCGATGACAGACTGCGCAGTATTGTGGAAAGTCTTCAGGAATTGTATGCACAACTAAAGGCGCTCGGCTATGAAAACCGCATTACCTTTGATTTGGGAAAGCTGCCGCATCTGAACTATTACAGTGGCATTCTTTTTGAAGGCTTTGTGCCGGGAATCGGTACCAGTGTGCTGAGTGGCGGACGCTATGATTCTCTGCTGGAGAAATTCGGAGAGCCGCTGCCGGCAATCGGCTTTTCTGTAAAGCTGGATGCCGTGCTGCCGGTTCTGGATTTAAAGCAGAAGGAGGCAACCCTCACGCTGTGCTATCCGTATGCACGAAAGGTGGAGGCACTGCGCAAGGCGAGGGAATTAAGAAAAACCGCACGGGTAGAGCTGCTGTGCGGGGAATATGATGATATTATCGTGAAAGGGGAGAAGGACGCATGAGTATATCCATAGCATTGACGAAGGGGCGTCTGGAAAAGGCCACTGTGAAGCTGCTGGAGGAGCGCGGGTATGGCATTGAATCATTAAAGGATAAGGGAAGGGCGCTGGTGTTTCAGGATTCCAAAAAGGATATTCGCTATTTCCTTGTGAAATCCAATGACTGCATCACCTATGTACAGCACGGCGTTGCGGATATTGGTGTTGTGGGAAAGGATACGCTTTTGGAGGGTGGCAAGGATTATTATGAAATGCTGGATTTAGGCATCGGAAAATGTAAATTCATCGTTGCCGGTCTGCGGGAACACAATCTGTTTGACAAGGTGGGACATGTGAAAATAGGAACCAAGTATCCCAATATCGCAAAACAGTATTTCCTGGAAAAGGGCATGGATGTGGAGTGTATTAAAATAGACGGCTCTGTGGAGCTGGCACCGATTCTGGGCTTGTGTGATGGAATCGTGGATATCATGGAAACGGGGACGACGCTGAAGGAAAACGGTCTGGTTGTCTTTGACACCGTCTGCGATATCAGCGCAAGGGTGATTGTAAATAAAGCGAGCTTTAAGCTGAAAAGAGCGGAGATCCTAGCAATCTTGGAGGATATGAAGAAAGGACTGGAAGCATGCTGAAACGAATGCGAGCATCGGATACAGGGAACCTGCAGACGTATCTGGAAAGCAGAACAGAAGAAATCGACAGTGAAATCATTGTCAGGGTCAGTGCCATCCTGCAGGATGTGAAAACCCGCAGGGATGATGCTGTCAGGGAATATACACAGCAGTTTGACGGAATTTTATTGGACAGTATGCGCGTGGAGCCTTCCGATATAGAAGCGGCTGCTGCCAAGGCGGATCCCTTCTTTGTGGAGAGTATGAAGAAGGCGAAAGCAAATATCGAGTATTATCACAATGCACAGAAGCAAAACGGCTATCTTTTGCAGAAGGAGCTCGGCATCTATCTGGGACAGCGTGTACTTCCACTGGACAGCGTAGGTATTTATGTGCCGGGGGGCAGAGCACAGTATCCTAGCAGTGTGCTGATGAATGCGATTCCTGCCCGTATCGCCGGTGTAAAGCGCATTGTTATGCTTACACCACCGGCGAAGGATGGCAGTCTGCATCCCAATATTGCGGCGGCAGCACAGATTGCCGGTGTGGATGAAATCTATAAGGTCGGCGGTGCTCAGGGGATTGCGGCGTTAGCCTATGGTACCCAAAGCATTGCGCCTGTGGATAAAATTGTCGGACCGGGAAATGTATACGTTGCGGCAGCGAAGAAGCTGGTCTTCGGGAAGGTGGATATTGACATGATTGCCGGACCGAGTGAAATTCTGGTGATTGCGGATGCGGATGCTCCTGCGAAAAGCGTTGCGGCGGATCTGCTGTCACAGGCAGAGCATGATCCGATGGCGAGTGCCATTCTGGTGACAACCAGTGAACAGCTTGTGGATGCTGTGGAGCTGGAGCTGCGCAAGCAGAGTGCTCTTCTGCCGAAACAGGAAATCGTGGAACAGTCGCTGCAGGCCTATGGAACAGCCATTTTATGTGAGAGCATGGAGGAGTGTCTGGATGTATCCAATGCGGTTGCGCCGGAGCATCTGGAGCTGATGGTGAAGCAGCCGATGGACTATCTGGGAAAGGTACGCCATGCGGGCAGTGTGTTCCTTGGCTATCACACCTGTGAAAGTGTCGGAGATTATTTCGGCGGCTGCAATCACGTATTGCCGACAAGCGGGACAGCGCGTTTCTCCAGTGCACTTGGAGTGGACAGCTTTATCAAAAAAAGCAGCTATCTTCACTATAGCGAGGAAGCTTTACAGACCTATGGCGACCATATTATAGAAATGGCGGAGCAGGAAGAACTGCAGGCTCATGCCAATGCTGTGAAAGTGAGGCTGAAATCATGAAAAATATCGAAAGCTATGCGGCGCGGACAAACGGTAGCGTCATGCTGAATGCAAACGAATGCTATAAAAATATCAGTGGGGAAATGGTAAAGGAGCTGCAGGAGGCAATCGCAGAGCTGGAGTTTAACCGCTATCCGGATGAATCCAGCAGGGAGCTGATACAGGCATATGCGAATGTAAAAAAATTAGATGCTGGTAATCTGATCGCCGGCAATGGCAGCGATGAAATGCTGGGGCTCATGATTGGCTATTTCCTGGGAAAAGGTAAGAAATTACTGACCCTGTCTCCGGACTTCTCCATGTATGATTATTATGCATCCATGCATGAGAGTGAGGTTGTGAAATTTCCATGTGAGCAGGACGGTTCCTTCAGCATTGCGGATTTTATAGAATTTGGGCGGGAGCATCATGTGGATATGGTGCTGTTCTCCAATCCGAACAATCCAACCGGGCATTTTGTAAGCAATGCCCAGCTGTGTAAAATTGCGGAGGCGTTCCCCCGTATTCCGGTGATCATAGATGAGGCATATGGGGAGTTCGCAAAGGAAAGCATGCTGACGTATCTGGACACCTACCATAACCTGTATGTGACCAGAACCCTATCCAAGGCGTATGGCTTTGCCGGTGCGCGACTGGGCTTTCTGATCAGCTGTCCATCCAATATTGCGAAATTGAAACCGGTGCTGGTTCCTTATAATATCAGCTCTTTAACACAAAGGGCCGGTGTGATCGTATTGCGGCATGCGGCGGAATATGAGCTGCTGGTGGAGGAAATACAGCTGGAGCGGGATATGCTGTATCACAAGCTGAAGCAGTTAAAAAACGTTACCTTCTATCCGAGTCAGGCGAATTATCTGTATGGAAGAAGCAAATATAAGCAGGAGCTGTTGAAGGCAATGGAAAAGGAAGGCATTGTCATTCGCAACTACGAAGGAAAGGACAGCTTCCGGATTACGGTTGGTTCCCCTGCGGAAAATGCCATTGTATTATCCGTATTACAGGAATTTGACAGAAAGGCGGTTACGGTATGACACCAGAAACGAAGGAAACAGGCTTTGCGCCAAGAACGGCAGGCCTGAGCCGGGATACCAAAGAAACAAGCATCAGCTGCACGATGCATCTGGATGGTACGGGAGTCAGTGAGATTCATACAGGCATCGGCTTCTTCGATCACATGCTGACGCTGTTTTCCTTCCATTCCGGGATTGATCTTACGCTGCATGCAAACGGCGATTTACAGGTGTGTGATCACCACACGGTTGAGGATTGCGGTATCGCGATGGGAGCCTGCCTGAAGGAAGCCCTGCAGGATAAAAGAGGAATCGAACGCTATGGCAGTATGCTGCTGCCGATGGATGAAACACTGGCACAGGTGGTACTGGATATCAGCGGGCGCAGCTTTCTGGTGTATAACTGTGAGCTGAAGCGGGATACGATCGGTTCGTTTTCCTGTGAAATGGTGGAGGAGTTTCTTCGTGCCTTTGCCTTTCAGGCAGGCATCACCCTGCATGTAACTGTAGTGTATGGTACCAATGATCATCACAAGGTGGAGGCGATTTTCAAAGCGCTGGGCCGTGCCTTAAAAACGGCGATTCGTGTGAGCGGCGATACGCTGCCGAGTACAAAGGGGAAGCTGTAATATGATTGCGATACTTGATTATGGAATGGGAAATCTGCACAGTGTGGAAAATGCCTTACAGCATATCGGCTGTACCTGCTGTGTAACGGATAAAAAGGAAGACCTACAGCGTGCGGATCAGCTGATTCTGCCGGGTGTGGGAGCGTTTGCGGACTGCATGAAGCATTTGCAGGAGCGTGATTTGATAACGGCTTTAAAGGAAGAGGTTCAAGGAAAGAAAAAACCGCTGCTCGGTATCTGTCTGGGCATGCAGGCGCTGTTTGAAGACAGCGAGGAAAACGGCTATACCAAGGGACTCGGCTTTTTGAAGGGCAACATCGTGAAAATGAGTGATGCTGCAGAAAGCAGGTTGCGCATTCCGCATATCGGCTGGAATCTGCTGGAACAGTGTCAGGAATCCAGTGTATTTGAGCGGCTGAGTGAGCGTCCGTTCGTCTATTATGTACATTCCTATTATGCACAGAATTATGCAAAGGAGGATTTGCTGGCAGACAGCGGCTATGGCGGGATGCGGATTCCCGGGCTTGTACGCAGGGACAATGTGGTTGGTGCCCAGTTTCATCCTGAAAAAAGCGGAGAAGACGGACTGCAGATTCTGCGGTGGTTTAAGGAGGAGTTTGTATGATCATTTTACCTGCAATTGATATACTGGATCAGCAGCCCGTGCGGCTGTATCAGGGAGATTATGAACAAAAGGAATGTGTTGGTGACAGTATTGGGGATATCGCAAAAGCATTTGAACAGCAGGGGGCCCGGTATGTGCATATGGTTGATCTCAACGGGGCGAAGGAAGGAAAGAAAATCAATCAGGACATCATCGTGAAAACTGCACAGAGTCTGCAGATTCCGGTTGAGGTTGGCGGCGGCATCCGCAGTATGGAGGACGTTCGATTTTATCTGGAGCATGGCATTGCGCGTGTTATTCTGGGAACGGCAGCCATAGAGAATCCGGAGTTTTTGCGGGAAGCACTCGCACAATATAAAGAGAAAATCGCCGTCGGCATTGATTGCAAGAACGGCATGGTTTGCGGTCATGGCTGGCTGCAGGAAAGTGAGCTGCAGTATATCGACTTTGCAATTCAGATGGAGGCCATGGGGGTAAAGACGATCATTGTGACCGATATCTCCAGGGATGGTACCATGACAGGACCGAATACAAAGATGCTGGCGGAGTTAAAGAAAACGGTTTCGATCGATATTATAGCTTCCGGGGGTATTCGTGACATCACGCATATCGAGGCATTGAAACAGCTGGATATTTACGGTGCAATCACAGGAAAGGCGATGTATGCCGAAACATTGTCCCTGTCCCAGGCCATCGCACTGTGCGGAGAAGCCTGATGCATACCAAGCGTATCATCCCGTGCCTGGATGTAAAGGATGGCAGGGTTGTCAAGGGAATCAATTTTGTCGGATTGAAGGAGGTCGGTGATCCGGTCGATCTGGCAAGAGCCTATTATGAGCAGGGGGCGGACGAGCTGGTATTTCTGGATATCACAGCAACGCATGAACAGCGGGATACCATGGTTCAGGTTGTCGAGCGCGTAGCAAGAGAAATCTTCATCCCGTTTACCGTCGGTGGCGGCATCCGCAGTGTGGAGGATATACGTAACATGCTGCTGGCAGGAGCTGACAAGGTTTCGCTGAACTCTGCGGCTGTCCGCAATAAGGAGCTGATCCGCGAGGGGGCAGCGATGTTTGGAAACCAGTGCATTGTGCTTGCCGTGGATGGAAAGCGCCGCGAGGATGGCAGCGGCTGGAATGTATACGTTGCCGGCGGTCGTGAGGATACCGGTCTGGACCTGCTGGAATGGGTACAGGAGGGTGTTCGTCTGGGGGCAGGGGAAATTCTGCTGACCAGTATGGATGCGGATGGAACCAAGCAGGGTTTTGATATCGAGCTGTGCAAGGCGGTGCATGAGCTGGTGGATGTTCCGGTGATCGCCTCGGGCGGCTGTGGGACGCTGGAGCATTTCGCACAGGTGTTTGAAGAGGATGCCAGTGATGCGGCTCTGGCGGCAAGCATGTTTCACTATAAGGAAGTAACGATTCCCGAGGTGAAGGCATATGTAAAAGAGAAAGGAATTGCAGTGCGGCTATGATACAGGTGAATTTTGATAAAGGAAACGGACTTGTTCCGGTTATTGTCCAGGATGTGCATAGCAGAGCTGTCCTCATGCTGGCGTATATGAATGAAGAAAGTCTGCGAATGACGATAGATACCGGGCGTGCAACCTATTACAGCCGCAGCCGTCAGGAATTATGGATCAAAGGAGAAACAAGCGGGCATTACCAGTATGTGAAGGATATCCGCATTGATTGTGATGAGGATACGATTCTCCTTCTGGTGGAGCAGGTGGGAGCAGCCTGCCATACCGGACATACCAGCTGTTTTTACCGGAATATGGAGGGAGAAGAGTTATGAAGGAACTGGATGCATTATATGAAACCATAAAGGATCGCAAGGAAAACAAGGAGGAAGGAAGCTATACCACCTATTTGTTTGAAAAGGGTCTGGAGAAGATTCTGAAGAAGGTCGGGGAGGAGTGTACCGAGGTGGTGATTGCCTCTTTGACACAGACGAAGGAAGATCAGATCAATGAAATAGGAGATCTGCTGTATCATCTTACCGTATTGATGGTGGAGAAGGGAATTTCCATGGAGGATGTCAATGCGGAGCTGGAACGCCGTGCTCAGAAAACGCATAACCTGAAGGCGGAGCGAAAGCCGATCGAACATTTGTAAGCCGAGCAGTCGGCTTTTTTTTCAGTTCCATGAGCTGTTTGAGGCTATGGTATGGTGTGGGGATCAAGATTGCCGCATAGCGGATGCAAAAGAACGGATGCCAAAAATGATGAACGGTATGGAGGCGGTTCTTCTGGTATACTATGTACGAGGTGATTCATATGAGGACAAATCAGGAGATGATGCAAAGCGTACTGTGTTACATTGAGGAGCATTTGGATGGAGAGCTGACGCTGGATACGATTGGTGCTTTTACGGGCTATTCCCCCTATCATGTGCATAAGCTGTTTACTGCAATATGCGGTATGCCGCTGCATGCCTATATACGGCGCAGACAGGTATCCAAAGGGGCATTGCTTCTTGTACAAAGCGATTTACGTATTGCGGAAATCGCCTCCGCCTGCGGTTATCTCTCCCAGCGGGCATTTCATAAGGCGTTTTTGCAGCTGTATCGCACAACACCGGACGCCTTTCGGAAAAAGAAGAATGCCTATGTGCTGCAGGAGCCGCTGCAGCTTCATCAGAAGCCGGATATAAACCATATGCATATGGATATGGAAATACAGCACTGGACAGAGATACAGCTGGAGGGCTATGGTGCAGATACCAGACAGGGCTTTCATGTGATTGGTAAATGTCATCGTAAATGCAACCGGTATCTGAAAGCAAATCCGCAAAAGGATTCGGTAGTGTATGGTATCCATGATTATACAGATGCCGATATGGATGCCGGTCAGCCCTGCTTTCAATATTTTGCAGGTATAGCAGTTGAGCGGGTGCACAGACAGAAGCTGACGCATAGAATCCTGCCGACAGGAGCCTATCTTGTGTTTTCCTTTTGCGCAGATCCAAAGACCTCTATGGAGCCGTTTGCACAGGATATTTATCAGAACTGGCTGCCCAAAAGTGCATACCGGCTTCGTTCGGACTGCTGTATGGATATCGTCAAATACGGAAAAGAAAATGAACAGGGAATCGCCCGTATAGAATACTGTATACCGGTTTTAAAGTAAATGAGGGGAATGAAAACGCTGTCGGACACTAGTTCACAATGCGTTTTTTTATACCTTCAGCTGTAAATAAGCGAGATAACATCGTGTTATGTTGACATAAATATTTATAATTTCATTTTTTGGAAAAGGTATCGTATACTGACATAGCTGCCTTGCATGTCATGCTGGAAGGCGCAGATTCAGAAAATGAGAAAAGGAGAACCGTATGATTTTTATAAAAGAAAAGGGGAAGGGACTGCTGGTATGCTTTGGTATTGCCGCTGCTGCCCTTCTGCTGGGGCAATGGATTCCCATTATCGGAGGGCCGGTATTTGCCATCCTCATTGGAATGCTGCTGGCATTTCGCATTAGAAAAGAGGAAGCCCTGCAGGCTGGCATCACCTTCACCTCCAAGAAAATCCTGCAGTATGCAGTCATTTTACTGGGGTTTGGCTTAAATCTGTCCGTTATTGCTAAAACAGGACAGCAGTCGCTCCCACTCATTCTGGCAACCATCACGACATCCCTCGTCATTGCTTACGGTTTGAAGCATCGACTTCATATGCCGGCAAATATCTCCACTTTGGTGGGAGTCGGCTCATCCATCTGCGGAGGCTCCGCGATTGCAGCGACTGCCCCGGTCATCGCGGCGGATGACGAAGAGGTGGCACAGGCCATTTCTGTGATATTTCTATTTAATATTCTGGCAGCCGTTCTGTTTCCATGGCTGGGAACACTGCTGCATTTTCATGGCAGTGAGGGCTTCGGCGTGTTTGCGGGCACCGCTGTGAACGACACCTCCTCCGTAACAGCAACCGCAGCAACCTGGGACAGCATGTTTCATTTAGGCTCTGCCACACTGGATAAGGCGGTTACTGTCAAGCTGACGCGTACCCTTGCCATTATACCGATTACGCTGTTTCTGGGTGTTCAAAGAATGCGGAAAGAGGAACAGGAGGAGAAAAGGGAGGGGAAAAAGCTTGCATGGAAACAGATATTTCCGGTATTTATTCTTTACTTCCTTATGGCCTCCGTCATAACGACTGTCTCTACGAATGTATTGCATATATCCCCGGGTATCTTCCTGCCCTTAAAGGAGCTGAGCAAGTTCTTTATCATTATGGCGATGGGGGCAGTCGGTCTGCATACCGATATTGTAAAGCTGGTAAAAAACGGTGGTAAGCCTATCTTTATGGGGTTCTGCTGCTGGGTCGGTATCACGCTGATATCCCTGCTCATGCAGAGGCTGCTGGGCATCTGGTGAGGAATTACAATAGCGTAAACAGCTTTTCTCATGTGCCTTTACAGACAGGCTTGTACATTTGAAAAGACATGAAATTCATGTTCTTGCGGATAATTATGGAAAAATATGATATGATAAGGACAGCTATATGAGGAGGCCGTTGTATGAATTTGAAAATTGAAAACTGGAAGCTTTTGATTCTTTCCATTTTTTATATGATATTTTCCATTTTATCCTATACGATTGAAAAGGAGAAATTCCTGAATTTCTTCCAGATTGCAGGGATTGTGATCATTTTGGTAGGCTTGTTTCAGATTCTTGTATATTTCTTTAAAAAGGAATATATGAAGCCGAATGAATTCAGCTTTTCCTTTGGTGTATTATACTGCATAGCAGGACTGATCGTTGCCACCAAGCCATATCTGATTGTAGATAATTATCCTATCGTTATTTCCGCTCTGGTGGTATTGGATGCGACACTGCGTCTGCAGTATTCCATGAATCTGTTTCGCCTGGAGGATGCACAATGGAAGATTCATCTGGCTCTTGCCGTAGTTCCGCTGCTTATGGGAATGGTGCTGATACTGGTATCCTTCGATGAAAAGACACTGCATAATCTGTTCAGCTTTCTGCTGATTCTGGATGCCATTGCGAATTTCTATACAATTTTGTATTACCGCGGTGTTGCCAGACGCTATGGCCGTCACAGTGAACAGATTCTGGATATTTCCAATCAGGAAGCCACTGCACATGAAGTAATTGACGGAAAAGATAATATGGTATGATAAAAAGCGGTGGAAGCATCGCTTTTTTCAATTCGGACAAAGGAAAGCAGAGATTGACGAAAGAGGGCTGCTTCCGCTGTATGATTGCCGAAGCGTATCAGGGTACGGAGGTACCTGCGGATATGCATGTCCTGACGATACCGGAGGTAACCTGGGCAAAATTCACCTGTATTGGACCGCTGTCCAGCACTGCAGGCCGTAAATACAAAGCTTTTCTCAGCATGGCTGCAGGAAAATCAGGAATATGATATCGCGGCGAACATGTACATTGTGTGGTATACACCGGATGAGGATGAGGTTAGCTGAAAATGGAAGTGAGGTATGGATTCCTGTGAAAAGGTTGACTGAGAAGGGATAGGGGATTGATTCTATCTGCATATCGTATGAAAAAAAAGAAGCCTGCAGGGTACATCCTGCAGGTCGTTTTTATGGATGAAAGAAATGTAATGGGAGAAGTAAGGAGTACGAAAAAAACAGCGCTTTACAGGCTCTCCCTGAATTACATAAAGGCAGCGTATTTTTCAATCGGTTATAAACGCAAATAATCCAGTCTGAGCAGGGCTTTTCCATTTGGCAGGGGGTATATCGTGCGTTTCGACAGAGAATACTCAATAGACAGCATACTGCGCGTGAGCTCCACTTTCTGCAGCTGTTCATGGATGGAGTTTCATACGGCAAACGAATGCAGATACGGGGAGTCGGATACAAAGCCTTCATCCGTATCCTGCATATGTGCTTCATATGTCTGTAGTTCGATATCGGTCCATGGATTGTTCATAGGTTATCTCCTCGTTTTGTATATTGTAACGTACATGGTGCGAAAATACAAAAAAACAGAACGTGATGTTCTGTTAGTGAAACATATCCTTTTTCTTGAAGATAAGAGTTGCGATGATACAGCACACAGCTGCAATGACTGTCGGGAACCACCATTCCGGATAAGGCAATCCGCTGACATTCATGCCATAGAAACTGAAAATGATATTCGGGATTGCCATGACGATGGTAATTACCGTCAAAATTTTCATCACGATGTTCAGATTGTTGGAAATGACGGAAGCAAAGGCATCCATTGTTCCGGAAAGGATGTTGGAGTAAATGTTACACATCTCTATCGCCTGATGAATCTCAATCAGTACATCCTCTAGAATATCCTGATCCTCTTCATACAGCTTGATCAGCTTTCCGCGCATGATTTTGTTTAAGGTAACCTCATCGGTTTTCAGTGAGGTGCTGAAATAGACCAGAGACTTTTCCAGACCCAGCATCTGAATCAGCTCCTTGTTTTTCATAGACTGGTGCAGCCTCTGCTCGGTACGGGAGGAAATCCGATCGATTTGGCGTAGATAAATCAGAAAGCGCTGGGAAATACGAAGCAGCAGCAACAATAGAAAACGGGTTTTCATATCGGTATTCATACCCTTGATTCTACCGTTTGCCATATCCTCGATGCTTAGATTCTCATACAGGGAAATCGTAATCACATAGCCCTTCATGATAACAACACCCAGTGGCAGCGTGGTATACAGCAGGGTATTTTCATCCAGATTGTCATCTTCCTCTGCACTCGGGTAATCGACGATCACCAGGGTCTGGTTTTCATCATCGTCATAATCGATATGGGAGCTTTCCTCTTCATCCAGTGAAGATTTGATAAACTCCGGCAGCACGCCGATTTTATTTGTCAGGAAATCAATATCTTCCTGTGTAGGCGCAACAGCGCTGATCCAGCAGCCTGGTTCCGGCTGTTCCAGTTTTTTTGTGACAGTTCCATATGTCTTGTAAAATTCCAACATAAAAAAGACCTCCTTCTTACAGGAGGGATGTAGATACGCCTCCTGTATTATGATTTATACAACTTCGATATGGACTTTCGGGCTCAGGAGACATACAAACACCTTCTTTCTCAACTTAGCTATTATAACATAAAAATAGAATTGTGGGAGTGTGTGCGGGAAGGAAAAATCAGAAATTTGGAAGAAATATGGTACAATAGGGATAAATGAGGAGATGAATGGGATATGAAGGTTCGATTTTATGATTCTGTACAGGATGAAAAGCTGAGGTTTGCCGTGATTGCTGTGTGGTGCAGGAGTGGATGGCTGTTTGTACGCCACAGGGAACGTGATACATGGGAGCTGCCCGGGGGACATCGGGAAGCGGGCGAAAGCATTGATGCCTGTGCCCAAAGAGAGCTGCTTGAGGAAACGGGAATCGCAGATGCCCGTATGAAGCGTATCTGTGTGTATTCGGTTGAAGGCAAAACACGGGTGAATGAAACAGGTGAGGAAAGCTTCGGCATGCTGTATCAGGCAGAGGCTTCCTCCTTCAAAGAGCTGCCGCAGAGTGAAATTGCGGAGGTAAGGTGCATGACTGCGCTCCCAGAGGCCCTGACATATCCGGCAATTCAGCCACTCCTTTTTCATATGGCTATAAAAAGCTGTCTTCGATATGAGATTTTTGACGGCTGTAATCCCGACGACTCGCGTGCAGTATTAAAGCAGCTTCCGGAATGGTTTGGACTTCCGGATGCTTTGGAGGATTATGTACAGAAAAGCAGGGAGATGAAAACCGTCGGCTGCTATTTCAAGAATTACATGGTTGGCTTTCTGTCACTGAAAAAGACCAGTCCAAAGGCGATGGAGGTTTATGTTATGGGCATTCTTCCGCAGCTGCATCGTATGGGAATCGGTACGAGGCTGATGCGGATGGCAGAACAGGAGGCAGAAAAAGCGGCAATGCAGTATCTGCAGGTGAAAACATTATCTCCTAAGGTACAGGATCCCGATTATTTGAAAACCTATGCCTTTTATGAAAGAATGGGGTTCTGTCCGCTGGAGGTGCTGCCATTGTGGGATGAATGGAATCCGTGTCAGCTCATGGTGAAGTACATTGCGATGAAGCAGCAGCCTGCTTTGTGTAAGCCTTGAACTGCTACAGTAATTTGATTGGTAGTTATACAGACACGCATTAAGGTAGTATATAAAAAGAGTAGCGTATCATCCCTTCGTATGCATATCTATGTAATAAAAAAATAGACGAAACAAGAAATCGCCTATTTTTTGCAGCTTTGCGCAGGTACAAGCTTTTTTAATCCGTAATATGTTAATAATAAATCGATGCCTTCACTTCCTCTGCCTTTTTCCTTCCCTCCAGCTTTTCAATGATGGCGAAGGCGAAATCAATCACAGCGGCTGCACTTCTTCCGGTGATGATTGTTCCATCAATTACCGCATACTGATCCACATACGTTCCGCCGAAATCCTCATTCATACTTGTAAAGCAGGTGTACTTTCTACCCTTGAGATAGCCCTGTCTTCCTAGAATGGTCGGTGCTGCGCAGATTGCACTCACCAGCTTTCCCTGATTCATAAAATCCTTTAAAATGGAAAGCACACGTTCATCGGCTTCCAGCTTCTGATAATGCGGACCGCCCGGCAGAAACAGCATATCATAGTCTGCCGTATTCACATCCTTAACATCTGCCAGATTGCTGATGGTAATATCAAAGCGTCCGGTTGCTGCTGTATGATCAATCGCATAGACATCAATCCTGATACCTGCTCTTCGAAGCAGTGCAATCGTACCGACAGCCTCCAGCTCTTCAAATCCATCCGTTAATATACACATAACATTCATAATGCAAGACCTCCTTAACGACACCATTATATCACCTTTTTCCCGCTCACTTCCCTGTATTTCATTCTTTTTATAGAGGTATAAGAATATAGTATAACAGGAGTGTGAGGTTATGGATAAACTGATGCTGATGAATGATCAACTCAATGCGGTTGTATGGGGGAAGTACATGATCTTTTTTTTATTGTTTACGGGCTTCTGGCTCATGCTGCGTACCAGATTCCTTCCCTTTACCCATGCACGGCTGATTCTGCGTAAAACATTGGGCTCACTGGGAAAAGGTGATAAGGGGGATGGGGTTACTCCCTTTCAGGCTGTAGCGACCGCACTGGCTGGAACACTGGGAGTCGGCAGTGTGGTGGGCGTTACCACGGCTTTGACGATGGGAGGGCCGGGTGCACTGCTGTGGATGTGCGTCAGTGCCATCTTCGGCATGATGACCAAATATGCAGAGGTTGTGCTTGCCATCCATTATCGTACGAGGGAACGGGATGGCACCTTTATCGGCGGACCGATGACAACACTGGAGAACGGCTGCCATATGGGCTTTCTCGGTATTTTGTTTGCCGTGCTTTGTATTTTTGCATCCTTTGGTATCGGGAATGTCACACCGGCAAATACGATTGCACATACGATCACATCTTATATTTCCATACCTTCCTGGAGCATAGGTCTCATCATGGCGCTTTTTATTGCCTGGATCATATTCGGAAAGGGAAATCTTATCATGCGGTTTAATGAAATTACGATTCCTGTGATTTCCGTGCTTTATATTGCCGCGTGTCTGTATCTGATTGTATTGCATGCCGATGCGCTGCCGCAGGCACTGCGACTTGTATGGTATGATGCTATGCGTCCCATGGCCGGGGTTGGCGGTATCGGCGGCTTTGCCATCAGCCGGGCCATGCATTTCGGTATTTCCAGAGGCGTATTTTCCAATGAAGCGGGGATGGGAAGCTCACCGATCTCCCATGCCTGCGTTTCTCATGCCAATGCAATCGAGCAGGGGTTCTGGGGAATCTTTGAGGTGTTCTTCGATACGATTGTCGTCTGTACGATTACCGGTCTGATGATTTTGACCAGTGGACTGCTCGACAGCGGGATGGAGGGGGTGGCATTAACGGTTGCCTGCTTTACCTCCGGCTTCGGTCACCTCGGCGGTATCATATTCTCCTTTTCCATTGTTGCCTTTGCGATTCCCTCCATTCTCGGCTGGTATTATTATGCGCGGGAGTGTTTACGATATCTGTTTAAGGGAAAACTGATGCTGTATATCTATCAGGGGGTTTTTCTGGTACTGCTGGTTTTCGGAGCACAGCTGCAGCTGACATTCGTATGGGATGTTGCGGATACGCTGAACGGACTCATGGCGATACCCAACCTGATTTCTCTGGTAATTTTATGCCGAGTTGTGGTAAAATTAACGAAAGAGTATTTGGAAGAACATGGGAGTGATTAGATGAAGGTTGTAATTGCCTGTGATTCTTACAAGGGCTGTATGACTTCAAGAGAGGTTGCCGAACGTATTGAACTGGGGATTCGACAGGTGGATGATGCTGTTATCACAACATCCTATGTCATTGGTGACGGCGGGGAAGGGACAGTGGAGGCATTTCATGAAACCTGTCACGGAAGGAAACAGCCGGTAAGTACCACGGATGCTTATGGAAAGAAAATCATAAGTGAGTACACGATCATTGAGAATGGTGAAACAGCAGTGATCGAGGTAGCAAATATCATAGGATTAAATATGCATGAGCGGGATAAGCGGGCACCGTTTTTCGGCAGCAGCTACGGTGTAGGTACCGTTATGCTGGATGCGGCTGCACAGGGCTGCAGGAAAATTATCATCGGCCTGGGCGGAAGTGCAACCAATGACGGCGGAATGGGTCTTCTGCAGGCACTGGGGTGCCGGTTTTATGACAGCTCCCATAAATATCTTTCCCCGCAGGCGATGAATCTGGACAAGGTCCGCTATATCGATTTCAATCGGCTGAACAAGCTGGAGGGTATTGAACTGATTGCAGCCTGTGATGTGAAGAATCATCTGCTGGGAGAAAACGGGGCAACCTATGTATTCGGAAAACAGAAGGGTTTTTTCCCGAATCAGATTCGTAAAATCGATCTGGGAATGGAAAATTTCCGCAATCAGGTGCGGCGGTATCTGCATGTGGATATTGATTCCTTTGACGGCGGAGGAGCGGCAGGGGGCATCGGTGCTGTTTTGATCGGTATCCTGCATGCGAACATGATTTCCGGCATTGAGCTGCTGCTGTCCTTCAGTGACATGGAGGAGCAGGTGAAGGATTGTGATCTTGTGATTACAGGAGAAGGGCAAAGTGACCGTCAGACGATGTTTGGAAAGGTTCCGGTGGGAATCCTGAAGGTTGCCAACCGCCATCATAAGCCATGTATCTGTATCAGCGGTGCCTTGGGAATCGGATATCAGGAGCTTTATGATCTTGGATTTATCGGAATATACAGTATAGCGGATCGGGCTATGACGTTTCAGCAGGCTTTGGATAATGCTCCGGATAAGCTGACAGCCACCACCTATGGGGTAATGAAAACGGTTATGTATTACATGAATCGCATCAACGGGAACAGAGGATGATCTGTTCTTTTTTTTACGGTCATATGGTTCTGCGGTTTTGTAAATCAATGGAGCGCTTCTTTCGTTTTTGAACCGGTATATGATATAGCATAAGCGAACAGGCTGTGAATTTGGCGGTTGTGCGTCTGTAATGCATTGTGTCCGTTCGGCTTGCAGTCTTATGATTTTAAAAAGATTTTATTTTTCTATTTACAAAATGCGGATTCTCACATATAATACATATGAACAGATGTTCATATGTTAAAAGAAATGAGGAAATCAAATGGTAAAGGAAGCTATGGAATGTGAAGTAACAGAGGTGCATACAGATACCGTTGCAAGATTAAAGGATACTCTGCTGAGTCAGGAACAGTTTCAGAATCTGGGTACCCTGTTTAAGATGTTTTCGGATCCGACAAGACTGAAAATACTGAGTGCGCTGTTTCAGGAAGAACTATGTGTATGTGATTTGTCGGAGCTGCTGGAAATGACACACTCCGCAGTTTCCCATCAGCTGAGCGTTCTTCGGCAGAATCGCCTGATAAAGTACCGCAGAAGCGGGAAAAATATTTACTATTCTCTGGATGATGAACATATTCAGCTCATATTTGATGCAGGTTTATCCCATATTATGGAGGGATGATATGCTGTCGAAAAGGTTTTGCTTCAGGAAGGCACAGCCTATGACCTCTGGAATTCTGTATCCTTGCAGGATAGTGTCGCAGTTTCGCAGGCCAACCGGCTTTGGCGGACGCTGTGCAACGCGAGTAATGAATATTATGAATCGCGCACAGTATCACCGGGTCTTAAAGGAGCTGCCGCTGCAGGGACGTATTCTGGATATCGGCTTTGGAAACGGGAACATGCTGAAGCGAGTGTTGAAAAAGGGCTGCTGCAGTGTTTATGGGACGGAAATCAGTGAAAGCTGTATGACTGCGGTGGAATGGAAGCTGCTGCCAAGCCTGCAGCAGGGATATCTGAAGCTTGCTATGGGCAGTGCAGAATCCTTGCCATTTGCAGATGCCTGTATGGATACGGTATACAGCATTAACACGATTTATTTCTGGGAATCACTGGACAAGGGGCTGTGTGAGATAGCACGTATACTCAAGCCGCAGGGTACGCTGCTTTTGGCCTTCTATGATAAGCGTTTTATGTCACGTCTTCCCTTACGTGAATACGGCTTTCAGCTATACGATCCAAAGGATGTGAAAGCGGCACTGAAGCATAACGGATATACGTCTATTGAGGTTCATGAAGTGAAAAAGGAAAAATCCTATTGTATTCGTGCAAAACGCGGAAATGTTTAGGAACGTAGAACATAAAGCTTTTGTACAATTTTATACAGAAGAGGCAATAACACAAGTAATTATAAGGTAAGGAGGCAGCATATGGAACGCATATATATACTGGATGAGCTTGATTGCGCCAACTGTGCAATGAAGATTGAAAGGCATGTAGGAAAAATCAAGGGTGTGAAGGAATGCTCGGTGGATTTTGTTAGTAAAAGGATGTTTGTAGATATGGAGCATGAGGGGATTGAAGCTGTGCTCGAAGAAACGGTGCAGGCGATTGAACCGGATGTAATCCTGCGGCGTAAGGATGATAAAAAGGCAGCTTCTGCCGGAAAGCAGGGGGCAAGCGGGAAAGCTGGACATTCCAAGGCAGAGGAACACTATTCTGCACAGGAAGACTGCGGCTGCAAAAAAGCGCATCATCACGACCATGCAGATTGTGCCTGTGCACACACGGATGGACATGATCACCACGATGCCTGCAATGGGTCGCATGCACATGAAAACGACGGACACCATCATCATGAAGGCTGTGGCTGCGGGCATGACCATGCTCATGAAGCACATGAGGATCGTGAAATTCAGGGAGCACTCAAGCTGTATGTGAAAAATCTCGATTGTGCAAACTGTGCAAATAAAATCGAAGCATATGTCCGCAAGATGGACAATATAAAGGATGCCAGTATGAACTTTTCACAGGGAGTTCTGTTTGTTGAGCTGCAGGATGCAAGCCGCAGCGAGGACACCATCAAAGCGATTATGGCGGTTATACCTACCCTGGAGGACGGTGTGACTGTTGAGCGGGAGAAATCTACAGAAGAGGAAAAGCCTTCCCGAATGTTTTCCTTTCAGGAAAACGCACGGCTGTATCTGGGAATTCTGCTGTTTGCGGCAGCTGTTGTATTGGAAGCACAGTCCTGGTCTGTCTGGCTGTTTCTGGCTGCCTATGTGATGGCAGGAGGTAAGGTGGTCTATATTGCACTGCGCAATATACTGAAGGGGGAGGTTTTTGATGAAAACTTCCTGATGAGTGTTGCGACGATCGGAGCACTGGCTATCGGCTCCTATGAGGAAGCAGTTGCTGTTATGATTTTTTACGAAATCGGGGAGATGTTTCAGTCCTATGCAGTGAATCGTTCCAGAAAATCGATTTCCTCCCTGATGAATATCCGTGCAGACTATGCCAATCTGTGGAAGGATGGAAAAGAGGTCAGAGTTTCACCGGAGGCGGTTGGCCTTCATGATCTGATTGTGATCAAGCCGGGTGAGCGGGTACCGCTGGATGGTGTGATCGTTGAAGGAACGAGCTCTCTTGATACCTCGGCTCTGACAGGAGAATCCCTTCCAAGAGATGTCGGTGTGCAGGATGAGGTACTTGCAGGCGTCGTCAATCTAAGCGGTGTGCTGAAGGTGGAGGTCAGCAAGGCGTATGGGGAATCTACCGTATCGCGTATTCTGGAGCTGGTGGAGAATGCGAGCAGTAAAAAAGCACCGATGGAAAAATTCATCACACGCTTTGCAAAGGTGTATACGCCAACGGTTGTCTTTCTGGCAATCGCACTGGTTGTGCTGCCGATGCTGTTTATACCGGATGCCGTCTTCACTGACTGGCTGTATCGGGCACTGACCTTCCTTGTTGTGTCCTGTCCGTGTGCACTGGTTATCAGTGTTCCTCTGGGCATGTTTGCCGGGATTGGAGCAGCAAGCAAATCCGGTATACTGATTAAGGGCGGCAATTATCTGGAGGCATTGAAGGATATCGATACGGTTGTGTTTGATAAAACCGGTACTCTGACAAAGGGCGTATTTACAGTGACACAGATACATGCCATACAGCGCAGTGAGGATGAACTGCTGGAAATGGCAGCCTATGCGGAAAATTATTCCACTCACCCGATTGCACTTTCCATTCGCAAGGCATATGCAAAGACGATCGATGCGGAAAGACTGAGCCGGTATGAAGAGGTTGCCGGAAACGGGATTCATGTACAGCTGGATCAGCATGAGCTGCTGGTGGGAAATTACAAGCTGATGCAGGCAAATGGTATCACCTATGAAGAACATGATGCATTGGGAACAATCGTGCATATCGCCGTTGACGGCACATATGAGGGCTATATTGTTATTGATGATGAAATCAAGGAAACTAGTAAGGAAGCCATTGCTTCTTTGAAAAGCAGCGGTGTTAAGAAATGTGTTATGCTGAGCGGTGACCGCTATAAGGTGGGAGAGCATGTTGCGTCCGTTCTTGGATTGGATGAGGTTCACATGCAGCTGCTTCCTGCGGATAAGGTGGAAAAGGTCGAAGAACTGCTGCAGCAGGAGAGTGAGCATGGCAAGCTGGCCTTTGTCGGCGATGGCATCAACGATGCGCCGGTACTTGCAAGAGCTGATATCGGTGTTGCGATGGGAGGCATTGGAAGTGATGCCGCAATTGAAGCGGCGGATGTCGTCTTGATGAAGGATGATCCTTCTGCATTGAGCACTGCAATCCGCATCGCAGGAAAAACCATGCAGATTTTATGGCAGAACATTGTATTCTCTCTGGGAATCAAGGTTGTAATCCTGATCTTAACAGCCTTTGGCATGGCAAATATGTGGATGGGCGTGTTTGCGGATGTCGGTGTGACACTGATCGCCATTCTGAATTCCATGCGCGCTTTAAAGATACGGTAGTCTAACTGTTTGTATTGCATAGAAAGAGAAGCTTTTGGAAACAGAAGCCTCTTTTCTTTTGCTTTGTTTCACAGCTGCTTTTTTCTGATAGGAAGGAAAGCGATTATCCATACATATGACAGTGAAAGAGGAAGACTCAGCGTTTCAATGTGTCTGATTGCTGTTGAATAATGTAAGGGAAATGGGTATAATAGGGAATATTCCGAAAGGATGAGGTGATATCATGAAAAAATTTATACTGTCTGTTTTCTGTTGTATGCTTCTGCTTACCGGCTGCAGTAATAAGGTGCAGGAAAAGGGGAAGGTGCAACAGATTGGAATCGAGGATGCGTTTTCCAAAATGGATAAAAAAGAAACGTTTCTGCTTATGATTACAAGAGATAAATGCTATTATTGCCAGCTGATACACAAGATGCTTGACGATACGATCGAGGATCATCCGACGACCATCTATAATGTAAAAATGGATGATTCCACGACCGAGAATCTGTACGCGGATAATGACCTGTTGAAAACCAGACTGGAAAAGCCCGGGACAACACCGCATGTTTATTATATTAAGGATGGGGTGGTCAAGGATGACATCACCGGCTTTGATGAAGAAAATCCGCTGGAGTTCTGGGAATGGGTAAAGAAGCATAATATCGAGAATCTGAAATAGAAACAGAAGGATGGAAAAACGTTTATTTCATGCTTTAGAATATCGTTGCATCCTGGGACAGAAGGGAATCAATTTCATCGCTTAAAAACAATGAGGTTGATTCTTTTTTGTCTCGGTCATTACGACTTTGCCTATTTTCAGGTAGGAATCAGACAGGGGGTATTCTCTTATGTTATGTGTCCTGCACAGATTTTATGACAGGAGAATGACATAAAATGAAAAAACTTATGAAAATCTTTTAAAAGGATTGATAATTTTTTTCATAACCGCTATAATAGTAAAGTGAGTAAGAAAGCTTTTCATGGAAGTTGAAGAAAGTGATGTGTTGATATGAAAACGTGGCAGGAGGTTTATGCAAACGCAAAAACTCTGTGCGCAAAATGCAGATGCTGTCCGGTATGCAATGGATTGGCATGTCGAGGCGAAACACCCGGTCCCGGAGGAAAGGGCAGCGGGAGTGCATTTGTAAGAAATGCTGAAATGCTGAAAAAGGTATTCATTACCATGGATACAATCAGTGACAATACGGAAATCGATACGACTTCCGAATTTTTTGGCCATAAGGTATCATTTCCGGTGTATGCGGCACCAATCAGCGGTATCCTGCAGAATTATGGTGCAGAGCTGGATGATATGAGCTATACCAGAGCGCTGGTGGATGGCTGCCGCCGTGCGGGTACGCTGGCATTAACCGGAGACGGTATGCATGATGAAATGTTCAAAGGTCCGATGTCTGTGGTCGCACAGCATGAAGGCTTCGGTGTGCCGACGATTAAGCCGTGGAGCAGGGAACATATGGCTTGGCGGATCGAACTGGCGAAAGAAGGACATGCGCTGGCAATTGCCAGTGATATTGATGCCAGCGGTCTGACAAATCTGAGAACAAGCATTACACCAGTCGGATTTAAAAATGTTGAGGAGCTAAAGGAAATTACGCGAATCTGTGGAGATGTTCCTTTTATTCTGAAGGGGATACTCAGCGTGAAGGGAGCCCGCAAGGCACTGGAGGCAGGAGCATCCGGTATTATTGTAAGCAACCATGGCGGCCGTGTTCTGGATGACTGTCTGTCCGGTATCGAAGTGCTGGAGGACATCGTAAAGGTGGTAGACGGACGTATGAAGGTATTTGTGGACGGCGCGTTCCGTACAGGAAATGACGTTTTCAAAGCACTTGCACTGGGAGCTGACGGCGTATTGATCGGCCGACCGGTATCCCAGGCGGTTATTGGAGATGGCAGCGACGGCCTTGTGACCTATTTGGAAAAAATCAGACTGGAGTTAAAAGAAGCGATGGCAATGGCTGGTTGTAAGACGATTCAGGATATAACCAGAGATTGCGTCAGCGTAACATTCTAAAGGAGGAGATCATTATGAATTCTTTTGAGAACAATGCATTTTTCTGGCAGAAGCTGGATACTTTGTTTTTATCAAGCAAGCTCGTAATCGACAGGCCTAGAAATACCTGTCATTACAAATACAGCAACCTGGTATATCCGGTGGATTACGGGTATCTGAATGATACCACAGGCTCTGATCAGGCACCGATTGATGTGTTCAGAGGCAGTGAGAAAAGCAATCTTGTACAATCCGTTGTAATCAGCGCAGATATATTGAAAAAAGACTGCGAGGTCAAGCTGCTGGTTGGCTGTACGGAGGAAGACGAAAATGATATTCTGGAATTTCTGAATCAGACAGAATTTCAGAAGGCTGTATTGATTCGTCGCGGAAATGAAGTTCCGGAATGGGCTCAGAACGATTAGGCTGAAGTAATTCAGCTTTTTTTCATATTTATGGACAGAAACAAAGCTGTTTCGTGATACAAGGCATATGTAGAACGGGAAGGTGCTATCCCCTGTATGTGGAAAGAGCTTCCTGCCGTTTCCCGGTATTTAATGCAGGAGCTGTTGTTTTTTTGATTCTTACCATGCATGAATCCTTCTTTTTTTCCATACAGTAGAAAAGGAGGTCTTTTGCATGAAAAAACTATTGATTATAGGATTGCTGCTATGCCTGATGAGCGGGTGCCAAAAGAATACGGGTACCTTTGCACAGGGGGATAAAAATCTTTCCATCGTATTTGCGGATATCAACGAACAGATTGCGGACGGAGCCTTTTCAATTCCATTGTTAAAGGACACTGCGCTGAGTGAGCGGGAGGTGGAAGCACTCTATCAGCTGGATATGACGAAAATAGAAAGCTGTATGGTGAAAACCGCTGCTGTGCAGGCACAGCTTGGGGAAATTGCATTGTTTCAGGTGAAGAAGGAACATGAGGGGGATGTGAAGAAGGCGATCAAAAGCCGCAAGGAAACATTGAAAAAGCAGTGGGGCGCTTATGTTCCGGAGGCGGCAGACCTGCTGTATCAGGCAAAAGAAGGCAGAATCGGTCAGTATTATTACTTTGTTCTTGGTTCAGACAGTGAAAAGGTGGTAAACTATATGCAGAAGATGGATGCATAACGCATGCATTTATGGTATAGTAGAGCAGTTAATGAAGCAAGGCAGGTGAAGGTATGAAGTGGATCATGGATCTGTATCGGGAATTTACATCGTTTGAAGGAAGTCTCTTTAAATACTCCCTTTCTTTTTCTCTGCTGCTGGCACTTGCCCCCAGTCTGCTGCTGATTGCGATGCTGTTTCGCTTTGCATATCTGCCGATGGATATCATTATGAAGTTTCTGATCAGCTTTATGCCGGATATGAGTATGGACGGACTGGATCAGGTATTTCAGTTCTTCGCAAATCAGAATTACAACATCACCTCCTTTATTGTGACAATGTGCGTGTCCTTTTATCTGGCAAGCAGGAGCATTTTCTCCTTTCTGCTGATCAGTGCCTCCCATGAGAGTGTAGAGGTTCCCAAGTGGTCGATTCGCATTAAGTCCGTGGTGCTGTTTGTGTCCCTTGTTCTGTTGCTGGTCTTATCCATATTCATAGCAACAAGGCTGAATGAGTTTCTGCCGATTGTGTCCGCAGTTATCATGCTGCTGTTGTTCACCATGATGTATCGGGCATTGAGCTTTCGGAAGCGGAACTGGTCATTCGGTGTCATCGGAGCGATGTTTTCAACCATCTGCATCCTGGGGCTGGCTGCCTTATTTGTAACAATTGTCAGTCATTTTACATCCTATAAGGATGTTTACGGCCCTCTTGCATCTCTGGTCACCCTGCTGCTGGCCATCTATCTGATATCCTGCATCATTTATCTGGGATTTTGTCTGAATCTGATTTGTGAGGAGGATTATGGCAGAGAGGAAGCACTGCCGTTAAAAAATGAGAAGTTTTTTATTCTGTGCAGTGAGCTGACGAAGAGAATACGCAGCCGTTTTTAAAGAAGGAAGAGGAAGAATTATATGAAAGTAACTATAAAGAAAACAGGGATCAACGGGGAAGGAATCGGGTATATCGACCGCATGCCGGTATTTGTACCGCAGGCACTGATCGGTGAGGAAGTGGAAATCCGCATTGTGGATAAACAGAAGCGCTATGCGACAGCGGAGCTGCTGCGGGTGGTTAAGAGCAGTAAGAACCGCATCCGTCCGAAATGTTTTATTCAGAATACCTGCGGTGCCTGTCCACTGATGATTGCCCGTTATCCGGCACAGCTGGAATACAAGCAGGATCTGTTGAAGCAGTCTCTGATAAAATATGCGCAAATCGATCCTAGAAAGGTTGCCCGTGTAAAGGCGAGTGAGGATGTATTCGGTTACCGGAATCAATTTAAGCTGCCCTGTGCCATGGAGGAAGGACGTCTGGTCAGCGGCTTGTTTATGCCGAATTCCAATTATTTTATCGATGTAAAAAAATGCTGGATACATGAGGACGGTCTGGAACGGGTCCGTATGGATATCATGCATGTGTTGAATACACACGACTGTGTGTCCTATAATCCGCATGATAAAAAAGGTATCCGCAATCTGGTGGTTCGCGGCTTTGACAATCGCTACCAGTGTACAATTGTTACGGGCAATGAAGAGCTTGATGAACGCCTGATTTCTGATCTGATGCGGATAAAGGGGCTTACGAGTCTGTGGCAGAGTATACATACAATTAAAAAGACACCGGAGGTGTTCGGTAATAAAATGATGCATCTGGCAGGTGAAACCAGTCTTGCGATGGAGCTGGACGGCTTAAAGCTTCGAATTTCACCGCGGTCATTCTTTCAGCTGAACAGCAAACAGGCAGTGCAGCTGTATCGGACGATTGCATCCATGGTGAAGGAGAACAATGAGCTGATCGTGGAGGCCTACAGTGGTATCGGTGCAATTTCCTTATATCTGAAGGATAAGGCAAAGGAAATCATCGGAATCGAAAGCATAAAGGATGCGGTCGTGAATGCCAATCAAAATGCAGCGCTGAATGGCTGCGAGCATGTTTCCTTTCTGTGTGACGATGCGGCAAACAAGCTGACCTATCTGTCAAAGAAACGCAGTATTGATGTACTGGTTGTGGATCCGCCAAGAAGCGGTCTGGATGACGCCATGCTGGAATGCATTCTGCGAAGTAAAATAAAAAATATCATTTATGTTTCCTGTAATCCGGCAACGCTTGGAAAGAATCTGGCTGTGCTGTGCTCACGTTATAATGTAGACAGGATTCAGCCAATTGATATCTTTCCTCATACTCCACACGTTGAGACGGTTGTCTTGCTTTCCAAGGGTGAGGTCGACTCGAAAAAGATTCGGGTTGAGTTCTCTTTGGAAGATATGGATATGTCCGAATTTCAGGATGGGGCAACCTACACCCAGATCAAAGACTATGTGCTGGAGCATAGCGGGTTAAAGGTATCCAATCTTTATATCTCACAGATTAAGAGGAAATGTGGGATTGAAGTTGGCAAGAATTACAATTTGCCGAAGTCCGAGGATTCCAGACAGCCACAGTGCCCACCGGAAAAAGAGAAAGCGATCCGAGAAGCATTCAAATATTTTGGGATGATCTAACATCCTGCAAAATGGAGGTTTCTTATGGATAGATTGATTTCTTGTGAGTTTAACATGGATACCGCTTGTGTGGAATTGAAATTTTTTGATGGCAGCAAGATTGCCATTGATACGTTTGCGGTGGAAAACGAGGTTGCCGACAATATGTATCAGCGGTCAGAACTGGATTATCTGATCTACAATGATCCGGTTGGATATGCAGACTTGATCTTGAACGGTGATCCCGAAATTTATCTAAAAACTGTAACTGAATGTAAACCCTTAGATTAAAACTCAGCCCTCTGCCTTTTCCTTGGCAGAGGGCCGTTTTTTGCTTAACAGTTATTGAGCATCCCTTAATTGCTCTACAACACTGCATTTCGCTGCGTTGTCATACATCATGCAAGGAATCAGCCACCCCAGCAGAAGAAATACCGGAATTGTCAGCAGGACAGGCAGAATGGTGAATCGATACTCAAAGAACCAGAACATACTGCCCAGCATTTTTCCTGCAAGAGGTCCCACCGCCAGCGACAGAATAAAGGCCGCCGATACGGAGGACATTGCGTAAAACAACCCCTCGTAGATCAGCATGGTTTTGAGCTGCCGGTTCGTCATTCCTACAGCCTGAAGCACAGCAAATTCACGGCGGCGGGAAAGAATACCGGTCATCATGGCGTTGAAGAAATTTAAGAGTCCCACCAGCCCAATGATAGCACAGAGGATACCACCGATCAGAAGGAACATCTGCCGGAACTGAGCAAATTCAGAGCGAGCCGTGGCCTTGCTTTCATACATCAAGGGCGAAAACTCACCGGCAGTGAGCTTCGATAGATATTGCTCTGCTTCGGCCTCGTCAACTTCGTCCGCTGTGTCGAACAGGTAGAGCATCGGAATGGCTGCACCACCGCTGTCCCTCTGTGCGGTGTCCACAGACAAAACTACGTCATATCCAAAACCACTATAACGATAACTCATGGAATTCGGAAGTTCTACCAAGGCGCAGACCGTGTACTCTACATCTCTGGCTCCATACAGTTTTTCCTGAAGGTACTCCTCCGGTGTATCTTCGGTGCAGAGTTCTCCGGTGCGGCTGTCGATATATTTCACATCATCCGCATAGGTAGCGGTGATCGTGTCCCCCACCTTGGGGTAGTATTCAAGATTGCGCAGATTACCGTAGTCATCTAAGGAAACCGCAATGGCAATGGCGTTATTGTCCGGCTCCAACATGGGAGAAATATCTCCGTCGAACACTTGCAGCTTGTCAAACAGACTGTTATCCAGAGCCTCGATTCTGGTATCTCCCATCACCATATTGCCCCGGTGCTCCAGACGGCTCATATGGCTGTCCAACTGCTCGGCGCTTTCGTACTTTGCATAGTCCTGCCGCAGAGCATTCTCCGTCATCCACAGGTAGGCGGGTTTTCGCACAGCATATCCCGTGCCGGAAAGACTGGCCTTTGTGTTTGCTGCGATCTCTTCGATTTGTTCCGGCGTGATGAATTCATCTGCCGGGTTGTAACGGAAATAGTCGGGCGTGCTGACGATAAAATCGGCGCAGGTCATGGAGGATACATACTTCTCCATGCTGAAGCCGCCCACAAAGGCACACAGCGCATTGAACAGTGTCACCGACAGTGCCAGAGACACCACCACCAGCACCGTCTTTTTCTTGTTTCGTCCCAGATTGGCAAAGGCCATCTGATGGAGCTTCGCTCCCCGGATGCTGCGCCGTTTTTTCTTGGTCTGCATCACATCCGTATATTTGGTAGCCTCCACCGGAGAGACCTTGGCTGCCATTTTTCCGGGCTTGGAACAGGACAAAAGCACCGTCAACAAGGCAAACAGCATGGACCCAAGGAAGATCACAGGCGAAGTGCTGATGGTGGTGATGCCTGTATCCAACTGGATGGAGTGCAAGACAACAGGCACCAAAACAGCGCCGATGCCGTAGCCCAGCAGCAGCCCCGCCGGAATGCCGATCAGACAAAGCAGAAGTGCCTGCTGGCGAATGATGCGTTTGAGCTGCCGGGGCGTTGTGCCAATGGTTTTCAGAAGTCCGTAAAACCGGATATCCCCTGCAACAGAGATCTGAAAAATGTTATAGATGATAAGATACCCCGTGAAAATCACCAGCAGCAAAAAAGCTGCTATGGCGATCACAAGTTCCGGATCAAGCTTCGACTCCAGCTGGGATGAGGTATATCCCCAGTTGACGCCGATCCGGACGCTGTTGGGATCGGTAAAGCTGTCCCATGTGTAACCAAGATCGGTATCCACCTGCTCCATCTGCCCTCGAATGTTTGTGCCGGAGGCCAGCATGACATTCAAATCTGTGCGGAAAGGCTGTAAACCTGTTTTCACTGCCTGCGCTTCGATGTCATCTGCGTAATCACGGCTGATGTTGATGTAATGAACAGGCATTAGTTCATCATAGTCCCAATAGCCCACCAGCGTAAAGGTATCTGTTACAGTAAAGGCGGTTTGATCCTTGTCCGTGATGGAATAGGAAACCGTGACCTCTGCGCCCAGTTCCGGCGTCACGCCAAGCAGCTGCAACGCTGCCGTATCCATGGTCACCTCTTTGCCGCTTTCGGGCATCCGTCCGGTAGTAGGGGTGGCATAGCTCCATTTGGTGCAGTTGGCATCCATGTAGCTGATCTCTGCCGGTATTTTGGCAAAGACCCCCTCCGCAGTGATACCGATTACCTTCCGTGCCCCCGTAGCCTTCACCTTTGGGTGGGCAGCGATGCGTTCCGCCTGCTCGGGGGAAACATCCTTAAAGGTGCCGTGTGCATAGCCGCCTACCTGCCGAAACTGGTAGGTTTCATAGCTGGCGTTCAACGACAAGACGATGGTGAACATGGACGTAAATAGCAGCGTTGTCAGCGCAATGGCAAAAATAGCGATCAGATTGCGGCGACGGTTCGCATAAAGAGATTTTAAGCTGAGTTTTCGAATACATTTTCGATTTTTGACATTCATCGTAGCCACCTCCCGTTAGTTCTGGGAGACGATCCGACCATCTTCGATACGGATAATGCGGTCTGCCATCTGCGCAATTTCTTCGTTGTGAGTGATCATTACGATTGTCTGGGCGAACTTTTGACTGGTGACTTTCAAAAGGCTCAATACATCCTGGCTGGTTTTGGAATCCAGATTGCCGGTGGGTTCATCTGCCAGAATGATAGCGGGTGCTGCCGCCAGCGCACGGGCAATGGCTACCCGCTGCTGTTGACCGCCTGAGAGCTGATTGGGCAGCGCATCCAGACGATCATCCAGCCCAAGTGTCTGTACAATCTGCTGTACGAAATCCTTATTGACCTTGCCACCGTCCAGCTCAATGGGTAGAACAATATTTTCATACACATTCAGCACCGGAACAAGATTATATGCTTGGAACACAAAGCCGATTTTCCTGCGGCGGAAGATGGTCAGCGCTTCCTCCTTCAGGGAGAAAATATCCTGTCCGTCCACCATGACCGTGCCGCTTGTAGGGCGATCCAGCCCGCCCAGCATGTGCAGCAGCGTGGATTTGCCGGAGCCGGATGTGCCGACAATTGCAACAAATTCGCCCTTCTTTACACTTAAATCAACTCCATCCAACGCATGAACTGCGTTATTGCCGGAGCCATAAATCTTTTTCAGGTTTTTTGCCTGTAAAACTTCCATAAATGAGTACCTCCATGAAAAAATCTGTATGTATGAAAGGAAATGATCCTTTGATACATACAGATTATCGCATAGGAATCTTTCCACATTCTTTCCGGCGGAAAATGAAATCTAACAGTTTTGATAGAATTGTTGTTATTTCGGCAGAAATATGGAAAACGTACTTCCTTTTCCCGGAACGGAAGCAACCTTGATATAACCGCCCTCGCCGGATATGATCTGTCGGGCAAGGTATAAGCCGATGCCGACCCCTTCTTGTTTCTGCACACTATTTGAGCGGTAAAAGCGAGCAAATATCTTCGCTTGCTCAGTTTCCGGGATGCCTGAACCGGTATCCGATATATCGATCCTTGCAAACATTTCGTAACTTACGGCAGAAATCCGGATGGTGCCATGCTCTGTATATTTGATGGCGTTGTCTACGATATTAGCCAGCGCTTCCGCTGTCCATTTGAAGTCGAATACAGCAAAAGCATCTGTATCCTGCATTTGCAAAGACAATCCTTTTTCAGAAGCCTTGGCGGCATATTGTTCTACTACGCTTTCAAGCAGCGGCTGCAGCGCTGCTTGCTGAGGGGAGAGTGAAATGATCCCGTTTTCCAGTCTGGAAAGCTTTACGAGAGAATCGATCAGAAATCGCAGCTTTTCCGATTGTTTGTACAGCGCCTCCACATTTGCCTTCGCCGATGCAGGCAGAGTTCCCTCCATCAGAAGCTCGCTGTATAACAGCAGGTTTGCAATCGGCGTTTTTGTCTGGTGGGAGATGTCCGCAATCAAGGTTTTGATTTTGTCTTTTTCCTGCGCTACATTTCGAGAAGATGCTTCTGCTGCGGAAAGATAGTGTGCAAACTTTGTTTCCAAAGCAGACAGCCGGCTTTCATCAAAATTGGTTTCAGAAAAGGAGCCGGTCATGGCAGCGTCCAGCATTCTTTCGATTTCTTCCATCGTTTTTCTGGTCTTTCTCCGCTCCCATAACACAACAGCTGCCGCCGCCAGAAAACACAGCAGTATGATCACAATGCCGGTTTTATTCATCTTTTGTCACCCAGCTATAACCGATTCCATAGACGGTTTTAATATATTTCTGTGCGCCAAGCTTATCCCTCAGTCGCTTGATCGTAACAGACAAAGCATTTTCATCCACATATTCTGCGCCATCTGTCCAGATCCGGTCGACAAGGTCTCCACGGGTCATGGTGCGACCACGATTTTCAACAAGCAGACGCAGTAATTTTTGCTCTGTTTTGCTCAATTCCACTTTTGAATCTCCCACATAAAAGGTCATAGCCTCAAAGTCAAAGTGAAATAGATCCATATGGAACGGCGCGTTTTTATGGTTTGACGCTTGCTTTCGCAGTTGGGTATTCACCCTTGCCCGCAAAACCGAAAGAGAAAAGGGCTTGGTAATATAATCATCAGCGCCTCTCTCCAGTCCGTCTACGATGTCCAGATCGGTGTCGTTGGCAGTCAGCAGAATAACAGGAATATAGGGTGTGTTTTCCTTGACCTCCCGGAGCAGCTCAAGCCCACTTCCATCCGGCAGATTGATATCCAGCAGGATCAGGGATACACTCCCGCAAAGCAGCTGTTCATTCGCCGTTTTTAGGTCTTGGCAGGAAATGATCTGCCGAGCATCTGCTTTCAGCGCTTTGCATAAGCCTTGATTCAAACCGATATCATCTTCAACAATCAGTAATTGCTCCATATATCTCACTCCCTCGTTATTCAAAGGCCACCATTATTTCCTTGGGCAATTTTTCGCTCTCACAGTTCAGAAGATAGGCGATTGCTCTGCTTGCAAATTTGTTTGTTTTCACTGTATCCCAATCGGCAAGCAAAATGACCTCTGCCTTGCCGTTCTCAAAATCTAATGATATTTCGCCCCATTCGCCGTCGCAGTCTGCCTGATATTCGTAGATTGCGGCGGCGATTTTCTTTTTTCGCTTGATCTTGGATTTCTGTTTTAGCCGGACTGCATGGATTGCGCCCTCGGCAACCAACAATTCCGTCAACTTGTCCACTGCTTTTCGGTAGGCTCGTTCTGCACCGCTGGCTGTACTGCCCTCAAACATAACCGCCAGTTCTTCAAAGGTGGGGCGGTCTTTCCATGAGCTGACACGCCCACAGGTCATGCAAATTGCTAACCGTTTTTCAAGCAAGGTCTGTTCCCGGTAATTCAGTTTCTCAAATGCCCGCTGCACCTTTTCTGCCTGTATGCCGTTCCAGAGGATATCGGTATAGTTCCAGCTATCGTCAAGGGCTACATCCTCGCCTGTTTCCTCGCCGTTCTCGTCTGTCACATAGAATGGCTGCTGATTGCGGATTCCACGGACAACTTTCAGATATTCTTCCGCAAGGGCAAGATCGCAGTTGTATTTCTTGGAAAATTCGTTGACCGCATCCTTGGTATTGTGGTACAGCCAAGCCATTGACCGCACCATTTTGTAATTGGTCAGAGAGGACACCGACCATTTTTCTTCGCCCATGCGAAAACGGAGCATAGCATCCCGGATGAACGGGAAAATGTATGTAGCATACTCTGCACCCTTGGCAAGGTCATAGTCCATCAGCTTTTGGAGCATTTGCTCCCGGCAGGAGAGCTTTATATCTATAAATCGGTCTGTGTCATACAGATCGCCGCCATCCACACCGAGAAAGTCTTTGATGCGCTTGTTAAGCTGCGGCTCGTAGTGGTGTAGGAAGAATGAGAAATATATCAAATTCTTTTCCTGCAAGGCAGACAGGATATATTCGTTCAGATTGCCCACCGCTGGAGGCTCCGGTTCCAGTTGGAAGATGCGCTCTGCCGCATAAGGAATGATGCCGTCACCGTGCGGATTGACAGCGTGTTTTGGTATGTATCCGGTCATGTCCCATGAAAAATCACTCAGCATAGCGCACCTCCTTTCGGTTCTTTCTCTATCAATATCGACAGTAATTATGCATCGAACTTTTTGTTAGTAGTATTATTTTCGTCGTCCATCATATCACTTAGCACGGCAAAAGCTTGGCTCAGCGGCACAGCCTTAGAAGTCCAGTTTTTCAAACTAAACAAGTTGGAAGATTCATCAAACACATCAAATTCGTCTGTCCCATCAGTGATTTTCTTCAAGTACAACATTTCTATCAAATACAAAGCTCCCAAGATATTTAGTACATTCTCCTGCTTTGCTTGCTTCAACTGCTCATAGCGGTTGTGCTTGACATCTGTAAATGCTCCCCACCATTGCAACGACTGTGCGGGCTGGGTAATATCCCAATTCATAAACGGTTGTATTTCGATATCGTATTCCTGTACACTGATTTTTTGATTTTTTATATCCGGTGTGTTGGTCAAAATATACTGTGCATAGTCTGCAACCGTTTTTCGATCCGTTGTATTGAAACCGCAAAACTCTTTGAATACAGTATCCAACTCTGCCCCTATGGCTTGAATTAAGAGGGCATATCCGTTAGAAAATGCATCAAAATTGTCCTCATGTAGTTCTACAAACTCTATTGATTCAACAAAACGCTTTTCGAGCATTAAGTAGTATTTCCAATGATTCTGACTAAGTTCTTTTCTATTCATGTTTGTCCCTTTCTTTGTATATTTTTGCACTTGCTTCCTTTTTCAAAGCCGCCTGGTCCATTTCTTTTTCATAAGCTCCCTTGGCATAGGCTACATTGCTCAATGCCCGGAGCATCTTATCTTTTGCCAGCTTTTTCATAACCTCTGCAAGATCAGCGTCCAGAGTACCACGCTTCACATAGCGGTTTATGGTGTTCAGTCGTTTCTCATAAATCTGTTTCACCGGATGATCGTCCGCAAGCTCCCGTTGTTCTCTGCCTTTCAGGTTGCCGATCTGCCGACAGGTGCGGTGCAGCTTGTCCCCCGGTGCATAGCCGCCACAGTATTTGGTGTGCCGTGCGTTGGTGGTCAGAAACCACTTGCCGCAGATTTTGCATTTCTTTGGTGCATGACCAACACACAGGCCCTCAAAGAGATCAGACCGGAACATCCCTACAAAGGATACATAGTGCATCCGCTTGACCAGCTTCGCAACTTTTTCGCCGGGACGGATGACGGATACATACTGAACGGAATTGTTCAGGGTAGACATCCAGGCATTGCCTTCCGTGATGGAAAACTCCGGCGGGAAATAGCTGCCGAACATTTTTGCAAAACCCTCTGCGGTGCGGTCTGCTTCGTTGCCGTCTGTTTTTTCTGCAAAATCAAGCATGGCCGTTTGGTATTCCCCAAGGGAGTATGCCAGATGCCCGAAAACTGCGGTATAGCGTTGGAGCATCATCGCATCGGTAAAGTTCTGGATTTCTTCAAATTGCAAAGAATTGGTTGCGGCTTTTATGGCAAACTCCACATATTTCAGCGCATTGTCCACAGTAAAGACTTTTTCAATCCGTTCTCTGTGCTTTGAGATATTCATATAGGAGAACGGCGGTGTTTGACTGAGAATATCGAGCATCGTCAGAGCAGCTTCCTTTGCAATAGGACAGAGTGCAGAAGCATCCTGTCCGGCGTTTAATATTCCAAGCAGCAGATTGATTTTCTCGCATTGCTCGTTTATTTTTGCAATGGTATTCACAGGAACATTCAGTGCATCACAGGCAAGCGTACCGACAGGAAATGTTTTGCTCTCATATATGACCGTATCCTGCCAGAAATCCAATGTCATCAATTCTTGATTCATGCTTGCCCTCCTGTCCTGTTTTTTCATTTTTCTAATTATATCATGTAAATGTGAAGAAATCTACGTCCTCAGATAAGTTGTCCTGTTTTTTGAAACAGGATTGTCCTGTCATTAGCCTGTTTTTTGAAAAATCCGTCATAACCATAATAGAAGGAGCGAAGCACCTGCCAATCACGGCGGGTGCTTCGTGCTTTCCAGAATATTATGAACGGAGGGTTTTCTATGACAATCTATGAAACCATCAAGGCGGCAATCAGCGTCAAGCAAGCCGCCGAACACTACGGGCTGAAAGTGAGCCACAACGGCATGGCTTGCTGCCCGTTCCACAACGACAGGCATCCGAGCTTGAAGCTGAATGAGGACTATTTTTTCTGCTTCGGCTGCGGAGCCAAAGGGGATGTGATCGACCTTGTGGCAAGGCTGTTCAATCTGAGCAGTTATGAAGCAGCGCAAAAGCTGGCTTTGGACTTCGGGCTTGACCCGAAACCGCCCACTGCCGCAGCTATGGTCAAGCCGAAGCGTCCCTATATCCGTCAGTTCCGGGAGGATGAAATGCTGTGCTTCCGGGTGCTGACGGATTATTTGCATCTGTTGGAAGATTGGAAAGTGCGCTATGCTCCCAAGACACCGGAAGATGCTCTGGATGACCGTTTTGTGGAAGCCTGCCAGATGCACTGCCATATCGAATATATGGCAGATGTGCTGACGGTGGGTGATCTGGAAGAACGGGTGGCATTGGTGGACAAGCTGATGCAGGACGGCAAAATTGCTTTTCTGCAAGAGTATACCGCACAAAAGAAAAAGGAGGTGGCGCACCATGGCGAAGAACCGGAAAACGCCTGATATGAACTTGCCCATGTGGTTTGACGGGCAGAACATCAACGAAGCTCTGTTTTGTGAAGAATTTCTGCAAGAGCGCAGGATCATCTTCGCAAACGGAGCTTTTTTCACGCCCGATGGTCGAGTGACGGACGATCTTCCTCTGCGTGGGGAGATTTACGACAAGCTGAAATTCTGTGCCGTAAACAATATCCCCCGGAAGATCACCAACATTCTGGAAGTGCTGAAACTGGAAGCGCAAGTGCCGGACTTTCCACCGGAGCAGGATCGGATTCATTTGTCCAACGGTACGCTGCTATTGAACGGCACATTTACCGAGGGCAGACCGGCTATCGTGCGGAGCCGTTTGCCGGTTGCTTACAATCCCGATGCTACTGCGCCGGTGATCTGGCTGAACTTTCTGGATGGGTTGCTTTACGCCGAGGACATTCCAACTTTGCAGGAGTTTATCGGCTATTGCCTGATTCCCTCCAACAAGGGGCAGCGCATGATGGTGATTAAAGGCAACGGCGGCGAGGGTAAATCTCAAATCGGTGCGGTACTGTCTACCATCTTCGGCACGAATATGAAAGACGGCAGCATCGGCAAGATTTCTGAAAACCGCTTCGCCCGTGCCGATTTGGAACACATTCTCCTGTGCGTGGATGATGATATGCGGATGGAAGCTCTGCGCCAGACCAACTATGTAAAATCCATCGTGACAGCACAAGGCAAGATGGATTTGGAACGTAAAGGCAAGCAGAGTTATCAGGGCTGGATGTTCGCCCGATTGCTGGCATTCAGCAACGGTGATCTGCAAGCCTTGTATGACCGCAGCGACGGATTTTATCGCAGACAGCTTGTGCTGACCACCAAGGAAAAGCAGGTGGACAGAGCTGACGATCCTGATCTTGCAGAGAAGATGAAAGCTGAAGCCGAGGGTATCTTCCTGTGGGCATTTGAAGGCTTGCAGCGGCTTGTTGCCAACAACTTTAAGTTTACGGAGAGTGACCGCATCCGTGAAAATCGGGAAGCGGTCAAGCGTGACAACAACAATATCTTTGATTTCATGGAATCAGAGGGATATATCCGGTGCAAAGCGGATGCGTCCATCAGCTCCAAGGATTTCTATGAAATCTACCGGATGTGGTGCGAGGAAAACTCCCTTGCACCGCTGAAAGCCCGCAGCTTCAGCGACGCCATGATTGCCAATGCCAGAAAATTCAATCTGGAGCATTGCAACAACATCACCAACTCTGCTGGACGGCGGGTTTGGGGATTCATGGGAGTGGAAGCCATTGCACGACCTCATATAAATGGGTTTTACGGAGATTCGCCGTGTACGTACGTACCGGAGGACATTCCGGAGGAATGGCGGCAGGTCGAGTAAATCCCATTGCTGGTACGTATGTACGCAGCAAAAGAGCGTGAAACGCTTGTTATAGAAACAGCACACATCCTCTCGTTCGGGCTGTTTCTATGTCCACAGGCTTTTGAAAAAGTGTCTGTGGACACCGGCTGCAAGAGGAAGTTGACACAGAACAGCTTCATGCAGACGGGCTGACCATGGGAAAAGGCGCAGACATTTTCGCCTTGGTCAGCAGAGGTCACCGCAGTGACCGCATTCCCCCTCGGGAGAGCCCTCGGAGAGCCCACGGCACTTTGCAGCCAGTATGGATGAAAGTGTCATAGTGGGTTATTACACTTTGAAAAAGTGCCGTTCTCCAGCCTTCCGCTGTTGCAAATCTCAAAGAAAGGAAAAATCCAATGGCAAGAAATGATGGAATAGACCGTACCGTAGCCAGAAATCAGGACTTGGAAACACCGGCTGATGTGGCGAAGGTACAGGAACACAATGAGCGTGAAAAGGACAGCTACAGCAATCAGGACATCGTGCCGGAACGCACTTCTCTGAACGTCCATTTCAAAGCACCCACGGACGATTATGTAAAAATGTTTGAGCAGATGGAACAAGACGGCGTGATCTCCACCAGAGGTCTGAAACCGGATGCCGTCAAATACGGTGAGTTGGTATTTGATGTGAATTCCGCTTATTTCTACAATCATGGCGGCTATGAATTTGCGAAACAGTTTTATGCCGATGCCTACAAAGCTGCTGCGGAGATCGTAGGTGGTGAGCAGTATATCCTCTCCGCTGTGATGCACGCCGATGAGCGCAACCGAGCAATGTCCGAAGCTTTGGGCGAAGATGTGTACCACTACCACCTTCATGTGGTTTATATCCCGGTGGTGGAAAAGCAGATCCTTTGGTCGAAGCGATGCAAGGATGAAGCCCTCCGGGGAACCGTTAAGGAGGTCATCACACAGGTCAGCCGCAGTAAGAAATGGGAGTCCAAGCCGGTGCTTGGCGAGGACGGAAATCCCATGCTCAACGCAAAAGGGAAAAAGATTTTGAAGTCATCCTACAGTGTGTTGCAGGATGACTTTTTCAATTTCATGCGAAACGCCGGTTATACCGATGTGGAGCGTGGAGAACGTGGAAGCACCGAGGAACATCTGACTGTGACCCAGTTCAAGGTGCAGGCAGAACAGCAGCGGCTGGAAGCTGTGACCGGGCAGGTGGCACAGGCAGAACAGAATTTGGAGGATGCCAAAGCTGCCACAGCAAAACAGAAAAAGAAACTGGAATCTTTGCAAAAGGAAACCAAGGCGGCAAAGACCATTGCGCTGACAGTGCAGGACATTGAAGTAATGGGCAAAAAAGCCACATTCGGAAACAATATCACGCTGACACCGGATGAATGCGACACACTCAAACGCTATGCGGTCAATGGCATTATCGCCAATGCTGACAACAAGCGTCTGAAAGAAAAACTGGCTTCCGCAGAAAAGACGGTTTCCATCTGGAAGCAGCGGTATGAAGCGGTAAACGAAAAATATATGGAACTCAAACAGAAAGCCCAACCCTTTCTGGATGCACTGGAAATCGCATCCGAAAAGGTTCGGGCTTTTATCAATTCTATCCTCATCAGAGGAAAGCAAACACAGGAACACGAACACCCTGCCCGGAAGCGTGGACAGGATATGGAACTTTGATGGAGGAATCGCCTATTGAAGAAATATTATGAGGAAGCGAAATATAATGCGGCATTTGACCGCTGTGTGGATGTTATGAGCCAGATGCTCCAGAAATATGGACATCAGGTTTTGGATAAATTGGAACAGGACGCACCGCAGGGAGTGGAGCATTCCGAGGAAAGTAATCAAGCGCAGCTTCTGACGGATAAGGCTGCATAAAATTTGCAATTTACACGTTGCGTATTCGCTATGGCTATGCTATAATGATTACGCAACGTGTATTTTTTTGCTTTTGTGGAGAAAAGACGGATGGATTGTAAAAACAGAATTATAAAGTTGCGTGAAAGCACAGGACTGAATCGGAAAGATTTTTGCAAGCTCGTCCATATTCCTTACCGGACTATGACTGAATGGGAATTGGACAACCGCCATGCACCGGATTATGTGCTGTGGCTTTTGGAGTATTATATCCGCAACGAGGGACTTATGGTAAAAGGAAGGAATGAGGGAGGTGGAGATTCTGAAAAAGAAACAACTTAAATGCTATCTTTATACAAGAGTGTCCACCTCGATGCAGGTTGACGGATACAGCTTGGATGCCCAGCGTGACAAGCTGCGGAAGTATGCGGCATACGAGGATATGATCGTTGCCGGGGAGTATTCTGACGAGGGCTTTTCCGGAAAGAACATTCAAGGGCGGCAGGAGTTTCAACGGATGCTGAATGACATCCAGGACGGCAAAGATGATGTTTCTTATGTGTTGGTCTTTAAGCTGTCCCGATTTGGCAGAAATGCAGCGGACGTTCTGAATTCTTTGCAACTCATGCAGGATTTCGGTGTCAATCTGATCTGCGTGGAGGATGGCATTGACAGCTCCAAGGATGCAGGAAAGCTGATGATCTCTGTGCTGTCTGCGGTGGCAGAGATTGAGCGAGAAAATATCCGCACACAGACAATGGCAGGACGTGAGCAAAAGGCTCGTGAGGGCAAATGGAACGGCGGTTTCGCTCCATATGGATACAAACTGGAAAATGGAAACCTTGTCATTGCAGAGGATGAAGTGGAAGTAATTCGTGTCATTTATGACCGCTACATTCACACTAATGAGGGTGTTGCAGGAGTTGCAAAATATCTGAACCGCAATGGTTATACTAAGAAACTAAGACAGAATAATACCATTCCGGGATTTTCAAGAGATTTTGTGAAAAATGTATTGTACAATCCTGTTTATATGGGAAAGATTGCTTACGGCAGACGAAGAACAGAAAAGAAACAGGGTACAAGAAACGAGATGCACGTGGTTGAGCAGTCGGAGTTCCCGGTTTATGAAGGACAACACGAAGCTATCATTTCCGAAGAGGATTGGTATCTGGCACAGGAAAAGCGCAAGATCAATTCTTTTAAGCGGGAAAAGGTTAACAATCCAGACCACGCACACATCCTGTCCGGTATCTTGAAATGCCCATGCTGCGGAAAGAGTATGTACGGCAATATCGCCAAGGCGCACAGCAAGGACAAGAAAACACGGTATTATTACTACTGCAAAAATACGGTAACACCTACCGGGCATGAGTGCAGTTTCCGTCTGAATATCGAGCAGACGGAAATCAACAAATTTGTGGCGAAGGTTATCTCCGCTATGGTCAACAATCCACGGTTTGTAGAAGCGATTCAGGCGAAAATCGGAACAGCAGTTGATACAGAAGATATGGAACGGCAGATTGCTGTCCTACAAGGGCGGCTAAAGCAAGCCTTTGGAACGAAAAGCCGCTTGGAGCGTCAGATGGATACCTTGGACATCAATGATGCCCACTATGACAGAAAGATTTTGGACTTGCAGCGCCGCTATGATGAGCAGTATGACACCATAGAGGAAATCGAAGTTCAGATTGGCGAATTGCAAAGTCAGATCCGCAGCATCCAGCAGGAGAAGATTTCCGGAGACAATATCTATCGCTTGTTGCTGGCATTTGATGAAGTCTACCATTCCGCAACGGAAGCGGAGCAGAAGGAGTTTATGAAGGCCTTTATCGAGCGAATTGAGATGTTCCCGGAGAAAAGGAAAGACGGAAGCTGGATAAAGAAGATCGTATTCAATTTTCCTGTGCCTGTTGATGGTGAGGAAGTGAAAGAACTTCCCTTGGAAACTGAAACAACTGTCGAGAGTGTTGTCTTGATGTCACGAAAGAATAAATAAAGTGTCAAAGAACATCTAAAACAAGGGATTTCTGGTGTCAGGCGGAAAAGTGCTGGATATTGGAAATTCCTTTCCTTATATTTGTCAGAGTCAATCTATCTTTTTTCCAGAGGGTTATGTGTAAATAATCGCAAGGATACTAAGGAGACAGCCGTATGGATAGCGAACAGAAAAGAAGAATCCTAGATGCCCATATGCATCTGCCGACCCAGGGAATATCCTTGTCGGAGAAAAAAGAAATACTCCTTAAGGAAATGCAAAAAAACGGCATTGATGAGGGAATCGTCATCAGTGATTCCGCAATTACAAGTGAAATTGGAAGCTTAAAGGATTGTCTGGAACTGTTCTCAGATACCTGCTATGTTCATGTCGTTGGCGGAATCAGTCCTTTCTTCAATTACAAGGAGCAATGTAAACTGCTGGATACGGCTCTATCTGAAAAAAAGATTGTAGGAATCAAGCTGTTTTGCGGACATGAGTCGTTTTATCTGTCAGACAATATACTGGAGCCGGTTTATGCGCTTGCTGAAACATATAATGTGCCGGTGCTGTTTCATTCGGAAAAAGACAGCTCACAATATGCATCCTATTTTGCCGTATGCGAAGCGGTACGACAACATCCAAATATCACCTTTGTCTGCTGTCACTGCCATTATCCGAATGTAGAGGCATGCTTTCAACGGTATAAAAATGTAAATAACATCGTGTTTGATATTTCCTCCATTGCGGATGTACAAATGACAGCGGATATGAGAAAGGCTGTTCAATCCGAATTGCAAAGACATCCGGACGCTATCATGTTCGGCTCTGATTATGCAGGGTGCTCTCAGGCAGATCATTTGGATTTCGCGATGTCTCTGGCAGTATCGGATGATATACGAAACAGGCTGTTGTATAAAACTGCATACCGTGTTTTTCATTTGGCGTAGGAAAATGAAGCGCTGCATAAATTTATGAATATATATAGCCATATTGATATACATACAGCCTGTGTCTGTAGCTATCCACTATGGTGGCAGACAACTCGTGCAGTTGTATCCAATACATTCAGCTTTTCCTATGCCATTGGATGATTTGTATGCAGAATTCGCCTTTTTTTGCGGACTTACAGCAAAGAGAGTTCCTCTTTTCAACAATCTATAGTATAATACCTGTAATTGAATGTTGAGAGGGGGGGCGCATATGTATTCCCTGGGAAAAAAGCAGAAAACGCATACAAAGCTGACCATCGGTATTCTGATTCTCATGATCATAACAATGATTGGTTTGAGTTCTATGATGATACAGCAGAGCAAATCACTGATTATGAATGAAACACAGCGGTATCTTTCTGAATTATCGAAACAGACATCAAGCAGAGTGGATCAAAACATTGCAAAGAATATTGCACAGCTGCGTGAGGTCAGTGCAAATCTGTCAGAGATTGCCACAACCGATGCTGTCGGACAGACCATCATAGACAGTGTTCTAAAGGAGAACGACTTCTCCTGGATTGGCTATGTGGATATGAACGGTCTTTTGCATGTAAAAAATCATAAGACAGTCTCTGTCACAAAGCTGGAAATCGTTCTGGATGCTCTCCATAAGCAGAAAAGCGGCGTGAGTAAGCAGCTGGAAACGCTGTATGATGAAACGGGAATTCTGTATGCAGTTCCTTTTTATGTACAGGGGCACATAAAAGGAGCGATGGTTGCCTGGAGCAATACGGAAAATCTGCAGCTGCTCTCGGATACCGATACCTTCAACGGCGTTGGCTTCAGCTATATCATTTCGCAGGATGGCGATTTTATAATGTATTCCAGTAATCCATACGCCGTATTCCTGAAAAATGACTTCTATAAAAGCATTCAGGATGTGGCGGATATCGACAGCGGAAGCTCTCTTTCTAAAATGAAGTCGGATATCCATAACAGAAAAAGCGGTACCATACATTATATGGTGCATCAGGATGTCCGTGGAGAACCTGAGGAAAGGACTCTGTACTATACACCTCTGCAGGAGGGGAGCTGGTACCTGTTGTCCATAGCACCAAGTATGATTTATGCCAAAAATATACAGGACTATACGAATTTTTCCGTTATGATCAATGTATTTATCTTTCTGGTCTTCGGTATCCTTATTCTCTATATTTTGTTTACGAATACGAAATTCAATAAGGAAATCTATCGTGTTGCCTATGTGGATCCTGTGACCAACGGCTTTACTGCACCACGGTTTGAAAAGGAGCTGCAGGGAATTCTGGATAATTTTCAGCCCTTTGCGTTCGTTTCCGTCGATATTCGTAAATTCAAGCTCATCAATGACTCCTTCGGGAGCAGGGATGGAGACCGGGTATTGCAGTATGTGCATGACTGCCTGCAATCCTATTTGAAGGAAGGTGAATTTCTTGCCAGAATCTCATCGGATACATACAATCTGGTGTTGTTTACAACGGATATGGCAGAGATTCGTGAACGTCTGGAAGCAATGACGGATAAGGTGAACTCCTATAATCAGAGTAAGGAACAAACCTATTATCTGCCGTTGGATTGCGGCATCTATATTGTGACAGACAGCAGTATTGATATCGTCAATATACGTGATCGGGTAAACACCGCCAGAAAAAACAATAAGGACATGATCAGTCGCCATATGTGCTCCTGTGTATTTTATGATGACTATGACCGTGTGCAGATGCTGAAAGAGAAGAAAATGGAGAATTCCATGCAGCAGGCTCTTGAGAATGGTGAATTTATTGTATATCTGCAGCCGAAAATCAATCTGGAGAAGAGTGAAATCGTCGGAGCAGAGGCACTGGTTCGCTGGAATTCACAGGATGGACTGATATCACCCGGGGAATTTATTCCGTTCTTTGAGAAAAACGGCTTCATTGTCAAGCTGGATCTGTATGTGTTTGACTGCGTCTGCCGTCTCTTGCAGGACTGGGAAAACAGGGGAATCGCGCCTATTCCAATCTCTGTGAACCTGTCAAGAAATCATCTTTTGGATCCGCAGTTTTTGAAAAAGTATGAGGCAATACAGAAAACATATGGTATAGCTTCCCATCTGCTTGAGTTTGAGCTTACGGAAACTGTGGTATTTGAAAATCTGGAGCTGCTGAAAAATGTCATTGTACAGATTCATGCGGCAGGCTTTCAATGCTCGATGGATGATTTTGGAAGCGGCTATTCCTCCCTGAACGTATTGAAGGAAATACCGGTTGACATATTAAAGCTGGATGGTGCATTCTTCGATAAGGAAGGGGATCCAAGAGGCAATGATGTTGTGGAGACTGCGATTGAGCTTGCCAGAAAGCTTGGGATGAAGACTGTGGCAGAGGGCGTGGAAACCTTTACACAGGTGGAATTTTTGCGAAATGCAGATTGCGATATGGTACAGGGATATGTATTCTCCAAACCGTTGTCAATTGAGAATTTTGAAGTTTTGGCGTTTTCGGCAAGGAAAGCAAAAACGGACACGAATTCTGAATACAACAAGACGGGTAAGACTTCAAACGAATAAAGACGAAGACTGCCACAAGCACAGGGCAGCCCTTCTGAAATTCAGTTTTAGTGGGATATGATCAATATCACCTGAAATACAGGTTTTGCGGCATAGGATGATCAATACCACATATTTGTCATAACCAATACGTTTGAAAGAATAACGGGATCGACTGAGACTCGTTCAGAATCATGTATTTCAAAACAGACACAAGAGGAATATGAGATGATGCAGTTTCTCAGGTGCTTTTTCGATTTGTGGATAAACTTAACATAGGGAGACATCCATACGATTGTAGTTATCAATAGATGTTGAAGTCTCCCTTGCAAACACCCTAAAGTAAGAAAGAACCGTTTCTCGATTTCCTCTTTTTCTTATACCGTTTTCAGAATTCATGATACGTTTGAATGATATATGCTTTTGTGCACAGGGTTACTTTCAATGCAGCTTTTCGCATAGACTTTCGATCATGCTTTGTTTTATTCGCAATCTGCAGGATAAGCTGCAGTATTACTTCACCGGCTCACTCTTATCCTGTGGTAGTATAGGAGCTGTACCTGAGCGATATCATATAAGGAAACATGTCCTGTTCTTACAAGCCGTTCAGGAGCACCTGTGATATCATACGTAAAAAGAAAGGAAGCGCAGCAGAATAGGCACTGCGCAGATTAGACAATGACATGCCTGGATATAACAAAAACAGGCCGATGGATGCATCGCAATGCCAGAGGGCTGGAGCTGGCAAAATGGCGTTTTTACTTTGAGGGTGGTGATGCAGGGGCAGTGGTTGACGAATTGCAGTATTATCAAAATACAGATGGAGGATTCGCTCATGCTTTGGAGGCGGACTGCTGGAATCCTGCCTCTGCACCCTCTCAGATGTTTTATGCGGTACATATTCTTCATGAGCTTGATTACAAGGATAAAACACATCCGGTTATACAGGGGATGCTGCGCTATCTGGAAAGTGGAAAGGATATGGAGGACGGCTTCTGGATCAGTATTGTTTCCTCCAATAATGAATATCCGCATGCTCCATGGTGGACGAAGACAGAGAAAAAAACGTTTGATGTCTATATGCCGAATGCAGATATATGCTGGTTCATTCTGAATTTCGCACAGAAAGACAGCTCTCTGTATACTAAAGCGGAATCAATGGTACAGCGGATGCTGGATTTATTCCTTTCGCAGAAAGAGGTTGAACCGCATTCTCTGGAGTCTATGATGTTTCTTCTGCGTGAACTGCAGAAGACGGGAAGCTTTTGCGGACCGCAGACAGATGCTGCCGCTGCCCATGGAATTCAGCTGATGCGGGGATTGATTGAAGAAGATCCTGATCATTGGAATGCATACTGCATTACGCCGTCATTTTTCATACACGATCGTCTTCATCCGCTATATCCAGAGTATAGTACGCTTCTGAAGCTGGAGGTTCAAAGAATTACGGAAACAAGGGATGCCGAGGGTTGCTGGAATATCAACTGGGTATGGCAGGGGTATGAGAACGAATTTCGCCTGAGTGCAAACTGGTGGAAGAGCAGCGTTACCATGCAGAAGCTGATGCTGTATGAGACCTTTGCATAAAACCGTGCATTGCCGTAAGACTGTATCAAATCTCTGCAGTAGACGGCTGGATCCATCACATCCAAGCCTATAGGACAGCATAGCCAACGGCTTGTGATAAAGCGGTTTTATGTCAGGGTAAATGTTTGACAGTAACGGAAAAATGAATGATTTATAGGAGGATGACTTATAGCGAATGCCTGGTCATCTTCTTTTCATGCTTACAAGGGGGAGGCTGTGTGAGATCGTGGGAAGGTGAATATATGTAGGATATGCCTCATAAAAGTAATTGCTTCATCAGTATAACAAAGAACATGTGGTGATAAAAAATAGAGGATACAGGGAAGATATAGGAAAGTGAAGTGAATCCTTGGCTGTCCAAACTTTGGGGTTCGTTTCAAAGCGTCTTTTTGTTACAGATTCAGCTGATCCTGTTTACTCATTATTATGAAATGCATATAATTATCAGGAACGCTTTTTCATACAAAAACAAACAAAAGGGAAAACAGATGGTTTACCATGAGAAATTACATTTTCTTTAGATGAAATACTATGACGATAAAGGAACTGCAAATCAAGGCTCTCAGTATAATGGTTTAGGAAATGCATTGCCGGAATTATAAAGTAAGGGGTCTAACCGTTAAGCGGCCTATGCATGGCTTGGAAGTGGAAAGCCATACGGATTTCTCTAAAAGACTTTTTATTTCAGGGGTTTTGTACTAGAATAAAGGAAGAGCATAAGAGGAGGGTATTATGAAGGATACAATTAAATTAAAGGATTTTCTGGATTTTACATATCTGAGTAATCTGTCATTTGCACTGGATGAGGAGCATGGTGTTTTTGTCGGAAGTAAGTGTGTGGAGAAAGATAACAGCTATCAGATGAAGCTGTATCTGACGGATGGCGATACTGTGCGGCAGCTGACCAGCCATGGAAAGGAACAGCTCTATTTATGGGATGATAATGAAACTGTTCTGTTTGCCAATATGCGGGATGAGGAGGATCGAAAGGCTGTTGAAAACGGAGAGGAGAGAACCTGCTTCTATCGAATCAGCATTCATGGAGGAGAGGCTGTTAAGGCTTTTACCATACCATTACAGGTAACTTCCATCAAGAAGGCGGCAGATGGAGAATATGTATTCTGTGCGGATTATCATTTGGAATATTCCCGCATGTATCAAATGAATGCCGATGAGAAGGATAAAATCCTTCAGGAAAAGAAGGATATGCAGGATTATGAGGTTCTGGATGAGCTGCCCTTTTATGGAAATGGCATGGGATATACGAATAAGAAACGAAACAGCCTGTTCCTGTATCGCGAGCATGATGAAGATATAGTGCGCATCAGTGAAGAAACCTGCAATGTATATGATGTAGAGCTTTCGGATAATCATGAGATTGTATATTACACAGGTGAGAGCTACGCATGTAAACCCATAAATAAGGAAGGGGTATATGCTTATTACCGAAATACAGGAGAGCATCGTGAAATTCTTCCTGCAGGGCAGTAGTCGATTGGGAAAATTCTGCCATGGAAGGATAACATTATGATGCTGGCGAGTGAACAGAAGCGCTACGGTCTGAATGAAAACGGCATGTTTTATCAGCTGAATCCAAAAAGCGGAGCGGTAGAGCTGTTTGCCTCCTATGAGGATGCTGTTGGCTCCAGCGTAGGCAGTGACTGTCGTTATGGTGGCGGTAAGAGCATCTGTCTGTATAAGGATACGGTGTATTTTATTACGACATTGTTCAATAGGAGCAGTGTATATGCATTGCATAGTGATGGAAGCATTACACCTGTGTATGACAGGGAGGGAAGTGTGGATGTCATCGCACTTGCAAAGGACCGTTTGTATTTTGCAGGTATGCAGGATATGCGTCTACAGGAGCTGTATTCATATGATATGCACGGAAAAAGCTGTAGGCAGTTAACCGGATTCAATGAGGAATTTTATGCGGAGAAGGATATACGTCCATGCGTACCATGCAATTTCACACAGGATGGAATGGAGCTGTATGGCTGGGTGCTGGAGCCAAAGGGGTTTGATCCAAAGAAATCCTATCCGGCAATTCTGGATATTCATGGCGGACCGAAGACGGTGTATGGCGAGGTCTATTATCATGAAATGCAGGTGTGGGCAAATCAGGGATATTTTGTGTTTTTTATGAATCCGCGTGGAGGCGATGGCAGAGGTAACAGCTTTGCGGATATCCGTGGTAAGTACGGTACGATTGATTATGAGGATTTGATGAAATTCACAGATGAGGTACTGAAGAAATATCCGGCGATAGATACCGCGCGTGTCGGTGTGACAGGTGGCAGCTATGGCGGATTCATGACAAACTGGATCATCGGTCATACTGATCGATTTAAGGCTGCGGCAAGTCAGCGTTCTATCTCCAACTGGATAAGCTTTGCGCACACATCGGATATCGGAGAAATGTTCGGTGCTGATCAGCAGGGTGCTGACACATGGAAAAATGTAGATAAGCTGTGGTGGCATTCTCCTTTGAAATATGCAAATCAGTGTACGACGCCGACGCTGTTTATCCATAGTGATGAGGATTTCCGTTGTCCATACAGTGAGGGAATGCAGATGTACAGTGCCTTGTGCGAGCATGGTGTTGCGACACGCTTGTGCATGTTTAAGGGAGAGAATCACGAGCTGTCCAGGAGTGGAAAGCCAAGACACAGAGTAAAGCGTCTAAAGGAAATTACGACCTGGATGGATACCTATCTGAAGGATTAAATAGAAAAGAAAAACGAGCAGACTGTATTTGTTGAGGATACGAAGTCTGCTCGTTTTAATGCGGTTCAATTTCAAATAAGAGAGTAGGGTATTGTGACTTAGCAGTGCGGAATGCCGGTATGATTGGATATTTCTGAGCTGGTTGTGCAGAGATCTTCCCTGCTGAGGTCGTGAATACAGGTGTGTCCGCTGATTCTTGCGAAGGATTTCAATTCCTCCCGTAGTACATGCAGATAGTTTTCCAGGCGTTTCGCCCCTTTGTCTATGGAAAAATTCTTGCGTAGCTCAGGATCTTGCGTGGCAATGCCCATCGGGCATTTTCCATTGTGGCAGATACGGTACTGCTGACAGCCGATTGCTATCATGGCAGCACTTGCTATTGCGATGGCATCCGCTCCCATTGCCAGTGCCTTGATCATTTCTCCACTTGTACGAAAGCCTCCGGTAATGATGAGCTCCTGTGTCATATGGTGCTGATTCATGTATGCGCGGGCGCGGGCCAGGGCATATACGGTAGGCACTGTAGAATTGTCTTTCAGGTATTTTGGAGATGCTCCGGTTGCGCCACCGCGGCCGTCAATGGTAATGAAGTCAGGCTGTGCATATGCTATCCATTCCAGATCTGCTTCGATATGCCCGGCTGCGATTTTTATACCGATCGGACGTCCTTCACTGCGTTCTCTGAGAGATGTGACCAGCTGCTTTAAATCGTCCTTTGTTTTGATTTCTTCAAATTTCGATGGGGAAATGATGTCCTGATGCAGTGGCTTTCCACGTATGGCGGATATTTCCTCAGTGACTTTTTCTGCAGGAAGATGACCGCCCATGCCTGGTTTTGATCCCTGGCCGATTTTGATTTCGATTGCATCACTGCGTTTCAGGTTTTCATCGGTGACACTGTATTTGTTGGGAACATATTCAAAAATGTATTTGTAGGCATGATCGATTTCATCCGGGAGGATGCCGCCTTCTCCGCTGCATTGCGCGGTATGTACGGCTGCTGTTCCTTTTGCCAGTGCAGTTTTGGCTTCTTTGGAGAGGGCGCCGAAGGACATGTGGGATACGTAGACGGCATGATTAAGAACCATTGGCCTGCGTGCATTTTTCCCAATGATGGTTGTTGTATCAACATCAGCTTTATCAGCAAGTGGCGGGTGAGCGAGTTGTCCTCCTAATAGCAGGATGTCGTCCCATCCTGGTACGGATTTGTGTGTGCGCATTGCTTCAATACGGCTGGCGTTGTGAATAGCCATTTCATGAATGAGGGACATGCTGGTTTCCAGGGTGTCTTCCTTTTTGGCATTTTTCTGTATGGCAAGGGAGGTGGCATCGTTGCTTTTGGATGTAGCTGACGCGTCTTCCTCTGATGCTACTTTTTTAAAGCATTCCTTTGGAGCGATGCATAGCGGGCATTTCCATGTGCTATCAAGGTTGACCCAGGAGGTGCCTTCAACAGCTTCATCATACATGTAGCCGCATATTTCGCATACATATTTCATATAAAAAATCTCCTTCCTGTAAGCGTTTACTTTATGTGTTTATTGTACGCTGTTTAGAGAGAGATTGCAAATGGTATTGGATGGGAAGTAGTGTGTAGGAATGCAAAATCTGTACTGAGCTGTTTGATCGCCAAGCTCTGAAAAAGAGCTTGGCGGACAATTCGATCATATTGTCGATAAAGGCTGGAAATTTAGATCAACAAGCTCCGCGAAAGAGCTTGGCGTCTGGAATGTAAGTTGCAATGATTTCTAAAATCTCAATTTAGATCAACAAGCTCCGCGAAAGAGCTTGACCTGGCGGCAGGGAAACGAAAACCGACGAAGGAAATTTAGATCCACAAGCTCCGCGAAAGAGCTTGACGCAAAGATTATACGTGGCGGTACAGGAATTGATGTATTTAGATCCACAAGCTCCGCGAAAGAGCTTGACGTATTCAGTGCTGACTTCTTGAATGACCTCATGATTTAGATCCACAAGCTCCGCGAAAGAGCTTGACCGACGACAGGCTCCGCTCCGGATCCTGAAGCAGAATTTAGATCCACAAGCTCCGCGAAAGAGCTTGACCCTGTCAATCACATTCAAGGATACGGAAAAGGTATTTAGATCCACAAGCTCCGCGAAAGAGCTTGACGTTGTCTGTTTGTTTTTTACACTTTCTAAGGAGATTTAGATCCACAAGCTCCGCGAAAGAGCTTGACCTGGTCCGGCCACAAGTAGTGAGGGTGCGCCTACAATTTAGATCTACAAGCTCCGCGAAAGAGCTTGACTTTCACACATGTCATCATCTTTAAATATCTGATAATTTAGATCCACAAGCTCCGCGAAAGAGCTTGACAATGGTGTTAACTGGTCATTGGTGTGCAGTGGTATTTAGATCCACAAGCTCCGCGAAAGAGCTTGACGGTTCGTGGGCGTCAATATCTAGAGGAGTATTATATTTAGATCCACAAGCTCCGCGAAAGAGCTTGACCAAAACTGCCAGAGAGTAAAGTTACGGAAGACATATTTAGATCCACAAGCTCCGCGAAAGAGCTTGACTTTCAAACTCAAAGGCTTTATCGTCTCTACTTCAAACATTTAGATCCACAAGCTCCGCGAAAGAGCTTGACGTAGAGAAAACGAACGACAGTGTAGCAAGCCTACTATTTAGATCCACAAGCTCCGCGAAAGAGCTTGACCGATGTGATATGTTCTATCATTATCTAGGATAAATTTAGATCCACAAGCTCCGCGAAAGAGCTTGACCCTTATCATGTACTTCTGGTGTGAGGATATACGGGATATTTAGATCCACAAGCTCCGCGAAAGAGCTTGACTAAACGTGTTATTTGTGATTGCCAGACAATAGAAATTTAGATCCACAAGCTCCGCGAAAGAGCTTGACTAAAATTAGGTGATATATTAATTCATATAATAATATTTAGATCCACAAGCTCCGCGAAAGAGCTTGACAATCATCCTCATCATTTTGATAACACCATCCTTGATTTAGATCCACAAGCTCCGCGAAAGAGCTTGACCATATAAGCGTTCGTATTAGTAACGGCGCTTAAAGATTTAGATCCACAAGCTCCGCGAAAGAGCTTGACGAGGATTTACTAAGAGAGGGCGTACCAATGATGATATTTAGATCCACAAGCTCCGCGAAAGAGCTTGACAGTTACGCAAGAAATTATAAAGAAGCGAAAGATATTTAGATCCACAAGCTCCGCGAAAGAGCTTGACCATTCTGACCTACATATAACAGCCCCCAAGGCTATTTAGATCCACAAGCTCCGCGAAAGAGCTTGACGGGATGATTATACGTCTAATGTCTTGGCTGTTAATAATTTAGATCCACAAGCTCCGCGAAAGAGCTTGACCTACGGGAGCTTTATATAATTGTATATATAATGAGGATTTAGATCCACAAGCTCCGCGAAAGAGCTTGACGTTTGCTAATGTATCACTTCCAGTTGTCATCTTTTTATTTAGATCCACAAGCTCCGCGAAAGAGCTTGACTGCGAGATTTGTGATAAACCACTCCGAATGTAACAAAAAATATTATTTACATTTAATTATCTATCGTACTTTTATTGTAAATTGTTACATTTTGTTTTAAAACACAATTATGTGGCGCGAACCTCCCTGGAAAATCATGTGAGCTTGGGGTTCGCGCAAAGAACATGTGAGTGGATATGATATCTCTACTTTTATTATAACAGAAACTTTACAAAGTGCTAAACAAAAATGTAATTGAGGTCAGTTTTTAGAATCTGTTAGTGTACACCATACGAAGGTTGTGAAATTCACCCATCAGCTATTGAAGGGACCGGTCTTTTCTTTTATAATGAGAGAAATATGAAATATCAGGAAAGAGGGAGAATATGAAATTTTCCAAACGAATGGATTTACTTGCGGAAGGTGTTTTCAGCAGGCTTGATGAAGAAAAACAAAACATGCTGGCTAGTGGGAAAGCCGTGTATGACTTTACAATAGGATCCCCTAACATAGCACCAAGTAAGGAGGTCATGGATGCACTAATCACTGCTGCACAGCAGCCGGAAAGCTATATGTATTCACTTCATGATACAAAAGAATTAAAAGAAACAATACAAGCCTGGTACAGAAAACGATATCAGGTAGAATTGGATACAGAAACAGAGATACTGTCTCTGCAGGGATCTCAGGAAGGACTTGCACATGTCGCATTGGCACTATGTGATGAAGGTGATATTGTTCTCATCCCTGCTCCCAGCTACCCTATCTTTGCGAATGGACCGAAAATAGCAGGGGCAGAGTTATATGAAATGCCGATGCTGAAAGAATATGATTATCTGATTCAATTCGATGCAATTCCTGAAGAAATAGCAGAAAAGGCTAAGATGATGATTATATCCTATCCGAATAATCCAACAGGCGCTACGGCTCCAGATAGCTTTTATGAAGAATTAATTCAATTTGCAAAGGCACATGATATTATCGTCATTCACGATACAGCCTACAGCAATCTTGTGTTTGATGGAGAGGAAGGAAAAAGCTTCTTATATTATGCGGGTGCAAAGGATATTGGTATCGAATTTAATTCCTTTAGTAAAACCTATGGCATGGCTGGAGCACGTATTGGAATATGTGTGGGTAATGCGGAAATCGTCGGTATTCTGAGAAAACTGAAAAGTAATATTGATTACGGTATGTTTTTACCTATTCAAAAAGCCGCAATCGCAGCTTTAACGCAAGACCAGAGCATTGTGAAGGAAACCCGTGAAACCTACCAGAGAAGAAGAAATCGTATTGTTGCTGGCGCTGCAGCTGCAGGCTGGCACATCGCTTCATGCAAGAGTACCATGTTCTTATGGGCACAGATACCGGAAGGCTATGGAAGCAGTGAAGAATTCGCTTTAAACCTGTTAAAATGCAGCGGAATGCTGGTGACTCCTGGCAGTTCTTTTGGAGCATATGGTGAGGGCTTTGTACGAATTGCACTTGTTCAAAGTGATGAAGTTATCGAACAGGCATTGCAGGCTTTAAAGGAAAGCCGGTTCTTTCTGAAATGAAAACACTGATTGCAATCGGCGGCGGAAGCTTTCAAAAGCAGGAAACAATGTCAATCGACACCTATGCGATTTCCAGGTGTGGAAAAACACAACCACATGTATTGTTTATTCCGCTAGCAGGCAGAGACGATCAGGGCTATGCGAAACGCTTCAAGCAATATTACCGCAGCCTTGGCTGTCAGGTCGAAGCTTTGCGTCTGCTGCATACAAAGCTGAGTAATGAAGAAATATATAAGAAATTCCGTTCACAGGATATGATATATCTTGGGGCAGGCGATACCGTGTTTCTCATGAAGCAGCTGAAATTGCGAAAACTGGATCTGCTTTTAAAGGAGCTTTCCAATCAGGGAATCGTCATCTGCGGTCTCAGTGCCGGGGCGAATGCTCTCTTTGAATATGGCTACAGCAACATCGCATCAGACACATTTGAACTTGTGAATGGTATGGGTATGATCGAAGGAGCGTTCTGTCCACATTATCAGAAGGAAGAACGTAAATCCTTCGATATGGTATGCAGGAAACAGAATTTGCCGGCTATCGGCTGTGCGGATCAGTGTGCTTATGTAGTTACGGATGAAAAGAGATTTTTCCTCGAGTGAAGAATCTTTTTCTTTTATCAGATCTTCGGGTAATATTACTTGCAAATTGTTTCATTTTTGTCTATAATGTACAAGTCTATAGAAACATCGTATATACTTTCGACATGATGGTGAAAGCGTTTCTACCTGAAAACCAATTTCAGACTACGATGGAAGCTTATATACGAATACTGCGGGTTGCGGTGTTTTTTTGTTTTGGGAGACAGAAAAGAGGGAATTATGTTAGAAAAATTATTCAAATTGAACGTGAAGCAGACTTCTGTGAAAACCGAGGTAATTGCCGGTATTACAACCTTTCTGGCAATGGCCTATATTCTTGGGGTAAACCCGTCTATTCTGCATGATGCAGGTATGGATCGCGCATCTGTTTTTATGGCAACAGCTATTTCTGCAGGCTTTGCCTCTATCGTTATGGGATTGGTGGCGAACTATCCGGTTGCGCTTGCTGCCGGTATGGGGGTAAATGCATTATTCGCCTACACGATCTGCGGGCAGATGGGGATGAGCTGGCAGGCTGCATTGGCTGGCGTATTCATTTCCGGTTTGATTTTCATCGTGATTTCTGTTACCGGTATTCGTAAGGCGATTATCAATGCAATTCCAAAGCAGCTGAAGATGGCAATTGGTGCCGGTATCGGTTTCTTTATCGCTTTTGTTGGATTGAAAAATGCAGGAATTGTCGCAGGGAGTGCATCTACCTTTGTGACAATCGGTAATTTTGCGGATCCACAGGTGTTGCTTGCACTCTTCGGTATTCTGCTGACCATCGCTTTGCTTGTTAAGAAGGTACCGGCTGCTGTTTTTGTCGGAATGGTGATTACTGCGGTGATTGGAATTGTCTGCGGTGCAGCATTTGGTTTAAAGGGAATGCCGGCATTGCCTGATACATTCTTCGAAATGAATTTTCATCTGAATGCGGCAGGTTCTTTTATGGATGGTTTCGGTGAGCTGTTCGCGAATCCGTTGAATGCGTTTGTTGTGATTTTCTCCTTTCTGTTTGTGGATTTCTTTGATACTGCCGGTACGCTGGTTGCTGTTGCGAACCGAATCGGTCTGGTGAATGAAAAGGGTGAGCTGGAGAATGTGGAGCGTGCACTTGTTGCGGATGCAGTAGGTACTGTTGCAGGTGCTGCGTTAGGAACTTCTACGGTTACCTCCTTTGTGGAATCAACTTCCGGTGTTGAGGTTGGCGGTAGAACCGGTTTAACTGCATGTACGACGGGTATACTGTTCTTTGTATCCATTCTGTTTTCACCCATCGTGTTATCTGCGGTAACAAATGCGGTTACGGCTCCTGCTCTTGTTGTTGTGGGTATTCTGATGGCACAGCAGCTGAAGGAAATCGAATGGGATAACATGGTTTATGCGACAGCCGGATTCATTACCGTTCTTATGATGATTCTGACATATTCCATTTCCAATGGGATTGCGTTTGGATTTATTGCCTACGCGATTGCAATGACGGCTGCCGGTAAAACAAAGGAAGTACATATCACGGTGTGGGTATTGATGGTGATTTTCCTAATCTACTTCGCACTGCCGCAATTTATGTAGAAAAAGATTTTAAAATCAGAAAAATAATGATATTATAATACACGGAAATCTTAGTATTTCAACGACGCCGATACTATACATATTCGCTATGGTATCGGCTTCTTAATAAGGAGGATACATTCATGGCTGATAAAATTATCGTACTTGACTTCGGAAGTCAGTATAACCAGCTGATAGCACGTCGTATTCGTGAGTTTGGTGTTTATTCTGAATTGCACCCGCACACGATGACACTGGAAGAAATTCTGGCACTGAAGGATGTCCGGGGAATCATTTTCTCTGGTGGACCAAACAGTGTATATGATGAGGAAGCGTTTAAATGCGATTCTGCAATTTTTGAATCCGGTATTCCTATTCTTGGTATCTGTTATGGTATGCAGATGACACATTTTATGAATGGCGGAAGTGTGAAGGCTTGTGAAGCAAAGGAATATGGAAGAACAGAGATTACGGTTGAGACGGATTCTCCGATTTTCAAAGGACTGCCGGAAAAGCAGATTGTTTGGATGAGTCATGGTGATCAGGTGGATACACTGGCTGATGGCTTTGTGAAGGATGCGTACAGCGATACCTGTACATTTGCGGCTACCAGCAATATAGAAAAGAATATTTATACGCTGCAGTTCCATCCGGAGGTACGTCATTCCGAGTATGGAAACGAGATACTGAAAAATTTTGTTTTTGAGGTCTGCAAGGCGAAGAATGATTGGTCTATGCACAGCTTCATCGATATGGAAATTGAGAAGATCCGCAAAACTGTCGGTACGGACAAGGTGCTGTTGGGATTAAGCGGAGGAGTGGATTCCTCTGTTGTTGCGGCACTGCTGCATAAGGCGATCGGGGATCAGCTGATTTGTATGTTTATTGATCACGGCTTGCTGCGTAAAGGCGAGGCGGAAAGCGTTATGGAGACATTCGGGCGCGAGATGAATATCAATCTGGTGAAAATCGATGCAAAGGAGCGTTTCCTGAGTAAGCTGGCGGGCGTGAGTGATCCGGAGAAGAAGCGTAAAATCATTGGAAATGAGTTTGTGTATACCTTTGATGAGGAAGTGAAGAAGCTGACTTCAGGTGAGGATATCAAGTGGCTGGCGCAGGGAACGCTGTATACGGATGTCATTGAGTCAGGGACAAAGACAGCACAGACGATTAAGTCACATCACAATGTTGGTGGGTTGCCTGAGGATATGCAGTTCAAGCTGATTGAGCCGTTGAATACGCTGTTTAAGGATGAGGTGCGTGCATTGGGGACGGAGCTGGGATTGCCTGATGAGATGGTTTGGCGGCAGCCGTTCCCGGGTCCTGGCTTGGGTATTCGTGTGCTGGGCGATATTACGGAGGAGAAGTTGGAAATCGTTCGGGATTCTGATCTGATTCTGCGTGAGGAAGTTGCGAAGGCAGGGCTGCAGAAGGAGATTTGGCAGTATTTTACGTGTCTGACGAATATGCGTTCCGTTGGTGTTATGGGGGATCAGCGTACATATGATTATGCGGTGGCTATCCGTGCGGTGACTTCGATTGACGGAATGACGGCGGATTGGGCGAAAATTCCGTATGAGGTGCTGGATGTTATCAGCAATCGTATTGTGAATGAGGTGAAGCATGTGAATCGAGTGGTGTATGATATTACGAGCAAGCCTCCGGGAACGATTGAGTTCGAATAGTGTACTATAAAGAAAAACGCCTTTGTTAAGGGCGTTTTTGTCTTTTTAAGATGATATTGAGTACAATAATTCAGAATTATATTACTTTTTGCTAGGCTTTGTATATTTATTAAGAGCTTCGATATGCTTTTTTTGTAGTCATTTGGTATTTGTTCTATTTACTAAATAATCAATAGAAGTTTTATAATAATCAGCGAGTTTTATCAGTATTTGAATAGGAATATCTCTGCCACCTGTTTCGTAATAAGAATAAGTTCTTTGTGATATATTCAGATAATCGGCTATATCGTTTTGAGATAAATCATGATCTTCTCTTAAGTTTTTCAATCTTACAAATATCATTTATATCACCTCATGAAAATTATAGAATGAAAAAGTGAATTGATATTGCTTATAGAACATATTGTTCTAGTGTGACGTCATATCTATTTAGTACATTTATTGCTTATGAGGACATTATCGTTGTATTATAAAATTCGGCAAGTTTGACTAGTATTTCAACAGGTACATTTCTATCTCCAGTTTCATAATAGGAGTAGGTTCTTTGTGAAACATTCAAATATTTAGCTAATTGTTCTTGAGATAAATCATTATCCTCTCTTAAATCTCGTAACCTTTTGTATGCCATTGTTACCACCTCATAAAAATTACATGTTATAACATTATGTTCTATTGCGTTTTAGAACGTTTTGTGCTAAAACTATTACTTAAGGAGGATTGGAATTATGAGCATAGATAAAAATGAATTCAAGTGTTTGATTTATGAATTATCAATAGGGGCTAGGAATTTAGAAGAATATCCAGTGGAGAAAAGTGAAGTTGTAGTTGATGATTTTGAAGAAGGATCGTATTGTAGCGACACCTATGAGGTAGTATATAATGCCAACCGTAGGCTATGTGATAGTTTAAATGTTGATGAGGATGAAGATGTTGAGTGCATTGTTTCTAATCTGTTATGTATTGCAAAGCATCTAAATATGAAGATGTATGATTATGGAGAATATTATGGTAATAAAGCAGTTAATAGTGAGATTGAAGATATTATATGTTTTTATGAGGAATCTAGTGAAGAAGAAAAAACGAAATACATGAAACTTATTTCAACAATTAAAAAGTTTTTGATTTCATCAGATTCTGAAGAATAGTAATTAGCAATTGAGTTATTTGATAATTGCTAGTGATTATCGCTTGTGCTATAATTTTATTAGAAATTTCTATGGGAGGAGAATATGAATAATTCATGTGGATACATCTATATCTTAACAAATCCTTCATTTGAAGAATATGTGAAAATTGGCTATGCGGATGATGTACAGAAAAGGTTGAATCAACTTAATAGAAGTGAATGCATTCCATTTGCATTTCGAGTCTATGCAACTTATGAAGTTAATTCACGTCTTTCTGATATGAAAATACATAAGATTATTGATAAGCTGAATCCTAATTTACGTTCGATTGAAACATTTGCTGGGAAAAAGAGAGTAAGAGAATTTTATGCTATGTCACATGATGATGCATATAGTATCTTAGAAGCAATTGCAGAAATACATGGCTGTAAGGATAAATTAAAGAAGATTGAACCTACGGTTTCAGAGGAGCAAGAAGAGGAAATGGCAGAAGAAATAGTAGCTGAACATAAAGAACGACTAGCTCCTTTCCGATTCACTATGTGCAATATTCAACAAGGAGCTATATTAGAATTTTGGTCTAGTGCAAATTCTAACAGTGGTATTACTTGTGAAGTTGTTAATGATAGACAAGTCGAATATCAAGACAAAATTTGGTCTTTATCATCACTTGCTAGAATGTTATCAAAATCAGAATGGCCGGTTGCTGGACCTAGATTTTTTAAATATAATGGAGAATGGCTTAATGATATTCGCAAACAAATGGAAGATTCATAAGAAGGTAATTAATTAGATATAATGCGTGGATGTTGATTATATGTTTTTCAATTTTGATAATAATATTATTTATTTCTAAGAAATAATAAAGAGTATATCTATAAATTGATATCGCTTCATGATATCAAACTGATACCATAAGCTTGTATTATCACGAGAATAGGTATAAAATAACATTGATAAGGAATAAAAAGCTGCGAAAGTTAAATAGATAAGTTTAGCTATCACAAGTGCTATGAAGAATTTGGATAGTGTACAGATATTTGAAAAGACCGCTTACGCTCTAAATGGGATTTTCTATACAGAAGTGTAACATCTTCTAAGAGAGCCTTTTGTGCAAAATCCATATTTAACCTTGATAGATTCAGTAACTTCTAATGTTTTAACTTTAAAGAGAAACTGTGTAAATAGCAATATGAGAATAATGATAAGTGGAATTTGTAAGATACTGCTCAATACTTGTATTTACGTATTTCTACCTTTGACAAACTCACATTATAAGTACATACTCTATAATATCCTCAAATATTTGGGTGTGTAAAGGGTAAAATTTAAAAATATAATTATAGGAAAAGACGATTTCTTTGATTAGTTATAAACCATTTTTTGAAACATAAAAGAGAATGGGAGGCAGGCAATATAAATTAGAAACAGAATATGGTATATCTAAAGGCACTTTTGATAACTTAAGACATAATTGAATTATTACACTATATACTGTAGAAAAATTATATGTAATTCTTAATTGTGAAGCTTGGGATATCTTTGTAATTGATTTTGATAGAAATGATTCTAAAGTATAGACTATTAAAATGCATTCTTTAGATACAAGATATAGATTCTGATTGAAATATATTATGTTTTGTGGGGTGATTGAATGTATAAATATCAGCGATTACGTGATTTAAGAGAAGATAGGGATGTAACACAAAAGCAAGTTGCTGACAAGTTAAAAACGACACAACAGCAATATTGTAAATATGAAAATGGTAGACAAGAGATACCAGTGCATCACTTAATCATCTTAGCGAAATTTTATGGGGTTACAATAGATTACATTGTAGGTTTGACAAATCAAAAATAATGGAAATATATTACACCTTTTTAGGTTTAAAATCACACACCTTATTGGTTTTAGCTATATCATAAACTTATGAGGTGTTTTAATGTACCACTACAATAAATTTAGCGTATTTCATTGTAAGCATAAAGAGAGGAAGAAATTTATGATATTTAATGATTTGTTTTTTGGTTTTGCGGATGCTTCTAAAGAATTTATGATAGAACCAATTTTATTTGAAAAGTCATTTTATGATCCTTATGGTATTATAACGCAATTACAGGAGGATTGGAAATATATAGTGGTAGGTAGAAAAGGGGTAGGAAAATCTGCATTTAGTTCTAAACTTCAATCCAAGGCTAAAACTAATAACGAGATTATCACTTTTCCTTTTGAATTAAGTAATTTTGAATACACTACATTTTCTAAGACAAGCGCCAATAATGCTGTTGTAGGGACAAGAAAATACAAAGACTCTTGGGATTTTATTTTATTACTTTCAGTATTAAAAACACTGAAATTGCAGCCCTTGGAACTAAATGATAGAGTTATACAGACTATAGAACTCCTTAAAAAGTTAGGATTCGATATAGACGACGAATATACAAAAAATGTAAAGAGATTAAGCAAGTTAAAAATAGGCGCTTCTATAGGTGTTTTCGATTTGAATTATGAAGAAGAATTTGGAGAAAAACCGATTGATTTTTCAGAAAGAATTGGTACACTTAAGTCATTAATTTTGGAAGCAATAAGATCTATACATATAGAGAAAAAAAACTTTATTTTAATCGATGGTTTAGATGATATTTTAAGATTTAAAAAAAACCAATTAGAAATATTGTCTAGTCTAATTAGAAGTGTCGATTTTCTTAATGAGTACTTTTATAAAAATCAATCAAATATAAAAATTCTATTATTTATAAGAGAGGATATGTTAGGGATGATTACAGATCCTGACTTAAATAAGATTAAACGGGATGGCAGTATAAAAATTTCTTGGTGTGATGATGTAAATTCGTTAAAAGAAATTATTGAGTTGAGATTTAGATATTCAAAAATCGCACAAAAGGAAAATTTGATTTCCAGCGATTTTTTTCCTAAATTTATGAAAAACAAAGAATTTTGGGATTATATTTTTGAATTCACATTATATAAGCCTAGAGATGTTTTACAGTTTTTAAATATATGCAAGTCAATGTATCCTAATCATAATTCTTTAACTTATGCAGAAGTAAATAAGGTACTTAAAATATATTCAAAAGAATATTTTTTAGAAGAAATGAAAAATGAAATTACAGGATTTGTTGATGATGAAGTTATCAACACTTTACCTTCAGTTTTTAGAAAATTATCAACTAGATCATTTAGCTTAGGTTCATTTCATACATTATTAAATGATCAGTCTATAAAAAAAACATATAATATAAAAGAGGTAAAGAATGTCTTGTATTATTTGTTTGAAGCTGGATATATAGGACATATTTATAGCGGAGGAAGTGTTGATTTTAAATATAGAAATCCTACGACAAACGTTGATTTTAGTGAGAATTTTTTAATTCACAAAGGCTTACATTTAGGACTTGGGATAAAATTATCCCACTAAAATTTAGTAATTTATAATATATGGAACAAAGTTCATACTATAAGGAATTCTCTGAACTGAAAAGAGTAAGTGCTCACCAAGGAGTGTAAAGCAAGGAAATGTAGGACTTGAGAGTAAATTACACTTCCTTTTTAGTGTTGTGGAATGGTAATTCAAGATAACATGGGCAAGTAGTCTAAGAATGAATGTTATTCAAAACATTAAAAGTAAGAAAACTTGGTTTCTTAATCATTCAAAAAGCAATGGAGGTAAATATAAATCTTGAATTTGATTCTTTTGATAGAATATTTCTCAATCAGGTCAGGTAATCGATATAGCGTTTACAGGAGAATTGCGGCAGAATCAACAGGAGGCTGTCAATACACTGATGCAGTATGATATGGGAATTATGAAGGCAGTTCCGGGTTTTGGTAAAACAGTTATGGCATTGTATATGATAGCGCAAAGAACAGTATCTACTTTAGTTATCGTACCCAATAAAGAAATCCAAAAACAATGGGAACAACGGATCCATGAGTTTTTAACCATACCGCCGGGTAAATCAAAACGAGACTCCTATATCGGAATCTATAACGGCTCCAAGAAAAAACTGAGAGGGCATATAGATATCGCCGTTGCTGCATCTTTAGCAAATTTAGAAGACATTGCAGTTACCCTAAAGGAATATGGCATGATTATCGTTGATGAATGTCATCATGCCGCCAGCGATACATTTACCAGAGTATTGAGAAACGTGAATGCAAGGTATATATATGGCTTTTCGGCAACTCCCAAAAGAAAAGACGGGTTGGAGAAAATCATGCATATGTTCTGTGGTCCTATCCGCTATGAAACCAGTTCATTTCAAATACAGAATACATACAGGTTTCAACAGCTCCTGATTCCCAGAATGACGACTATGCGGTGTCTGGATGATAGTAAAACCTACACGCAGTATTGCAGCGATCTTATGAACGACCAGATTCGAAATTATCTGATTGTGAAGGATGTGGTGAAAGAATTTCAGAATGATGGTAAAATCATTATCCTGTCAGAGCGTAGGCAGCACCTGACAATCTTATATGAGATGTTGAAGCACCTGCATATACATGTGTATGTACTGACGGGTGAAAGGAAAACAAAAGAGAGAAATGAAATCATTGCAAAAGTACGGAATTTTAATAGCAAGGAGAAATTCATCCTCTTGGCAACCAGCAAGCTTCTTGGTGAAGGCTTTGATTTACCTGCCTTATCAACGTTATTTCTTGTTATGCCGATTTCTGATGAATCCAGGATAGAGCAGTATACAGGAAGAATTCATAGAAATGTGGAGGGTAAGGATATGGTGAAGGTATATGATTATGTGGATGCTCATATCCCCATGCTGGAAGGAATGTTTCGCAAAAGGTTGAAGCAGTACCAGAAAGAAGGCTACTTTCTGCAGGAACAAAATCAAATTGTTGAAGTTTCCCAGCTGATGTATGAAGGGCAGAGCTATAAGCATGTATTTCTTGAAGATATAAAGGCATCCAGCAGTGAAATCCTGATTATGAATGTACATTATGAGTTAGGAAAAATCAAAAGCTATTTCGATGTCCTGCAGGAAAAGGCACATCAAAATGTTCAGCTGTATGTCGTCTTGAATGATGAGCAAAGACAAAAGGAAATGCTTGTGCGAACGATAGAAGGAATGGGCGCAGCTATTTTGCACAGCAATCATTCAGCACATTTTGTTGTGATTGACAAAGAAATTATCTGGTACAGTGATATGGATTTTCTTGGAAGGGCAAAAAAAGATGGTTTAAGTACAAGGCTGAAAGATCCGCATCTGGTAAATGAAATTATGAAAATTGCACAGGATGAACAGCTGCAAAATATAGAGGATGATGAAAAGATAAGCTTATGGTGAATAAGAAAAGTGAATGTAAAATAGAAATATAAAAGCCAGATAATCCAATGCCATTTGGAATTAAGGTAAAAACTGTATGAGGAAAATGCCATTCTGGAAGTTTTTACTGTAAGTGATACCAAAGCCTGTATCCGTGTAAAAGGAACGATTGATTATACAGTGGTTTTACAGAAAACAGAGCATGGCGTTACGATTGCTTGCAATTGTTCGTATCTTAGAGAATGGTAGCACAAGGTAGCTGTATTACTGTATCTTAAAAAGTATCGCATCCAGTATTGAAAATCGAACACAGAACGGTCACGATAGAGATTAGTCATTTGGATGATTTTAAGTTTGAGGTTAAGGAACAGCTGTATGAACTGGATGTAAATGATGAGGATTTATCGCATGAGGAATGACTGTATTTACGCTATCAGACATTTCAACATGAAAGGCATGTGGAAACCAAGCTACAAATGCTGATTTACTTATCAAGAAAATTGTAGTATCACCTGATGTATGGATGGTGATTTTTAAGGATCTGAATCAGAATTCTGAGTCTGTAAAAGCGGTAATTTCAAACATGAAGGAACAGGATATGATTTTCATGCTAAGTGAAGCTATACGGACTGTGGAAGAATCTGGTTCCTCAGCATAGGAAGCATGGATGATATGCTTTCAGGAGAGAATTCTGGAATTGGAAGATGTATTCGCTAATGCAGGTATGTAAGGCAGGATAACAGGAAAGTCAAAACTGTAATCATGTTCATATAAAAAATCGGAGGTCCCCATATGGATGAGCATTTTATTTATATCGTACTGGAAATCGTATCGGAAATACCCAAAGGAAGCGTCGCAACCTATAAACAGATTGCGGAGCTGGCCGGCAGAGAGCGTAATGCCAGGCAGGTTGGCAAGATTCTCTCCGCATCCACCCTGTATGGCGAATACCCGTGCCATCGCGTCGTTAACAGTGCAGGCAGAACGGCTCCGGACTGGGATGAACAGAAAAATCTTCTCATAGACGAGGGCGTCACCTTTAAACCAAACGGAAACGTTGATCTCAAAGCCTGTCAGTGGAAGATATAAAGCAAGCACCTCTATCAAAAGAACCACCAGCAAAACCCAAACAGAGGCACGCATAACCTGACGGGTGAACTTCCCAACTGCTGAGTGACAAATTATTTTCAAAAAGCATACATCAACCGTGCAGTTTCTAATGAGAAACCATCATTTCCGGAATTCATGCTAACAGATTCGGAAAAAGTGTCTTATAATGTAACTGACAGGGGAATTCTCCCCGCAAACTTTACAAGCCAAGGAGCAATCGATTATGGAAAAAAATATACGTCTGGTTATCTGTGATATTGACAGTACCCTCGTTACTTCCGAAAGAGAACTGACACCGAGAACAAGAGCTGTCATCCATCAGCTTCACACAAAAGGAATTTACTTCGGCATCGCATCGGGCCGGCCATTGGATGAACTGGCAAAAAAAGCAGCACTGTGGGGAATCTCATACCCCTTTGATATCCTGATCGGCATGAACGGCTCCGAGCTTTGGGATAACCTTTATCAAAAGGAATACAGCTACTTTAAAATGAAAAAGGAGTGGATCAAAGAAACAATGGAGCTGATGAAGCCCTTTGATTCCAACTGCTTTATCTATCGCGATGACTGCCTGCTCTGTGAACGCGATGATGCACAGATGCGCAAATCCGCCCTAACCAGTGACAAGCATATGGTTGTCGTGGACTCTCTCTCTGTCATGTATGAGCAGGAAAACGCTAAAATCATGTATCGTGTCAAAGAAGATATCGTGGATGAAATCGAACAGTATTTGAACGAACATCCATCTCCTTACTATAAAGGCTTCAAAACACAGCCGACCCTCATTGAATTTGCAGATCAGCGGGTATCCAAAGCCTATGCACTGAAAAAATTCTGTGAATGTAACAGAATAACACCGGAAGAGGTCGTTGCCTTTGGCGATACGACCAATGACAATGACATGCTGGCATACAGCGGTCTGGGTGTCTGTATGATCAATGGCAGCGATGATACCAAAGCAATTGCAGATGATATCACCGCATACAGCAATGATGAAGACGGCTTTGCCAGATACATGGAAGAGCATTTTCTGAAATAACAGAGGCATACAGATAAATATCTCTCGCTTATCCGCTTTGCCAGATACATGAAAGAGCATTTCTTGAAATAACAGAGGCATACAGGTAAATATCTCTCGCTTATCCGCCTAAACACAATAGACATACAGGAACGCATCTTCATTGGATTGTTGCAGCCTGCATGCAGACTCTAACATCCCCCCTCTGCAGGATCAGTAATTTCATATGAACAAGAAAACGCAGCATTCAATCACCATTACTGACAATAACATACCTGTAGGAATCCCTGGTTTATGACGATCTACAAACGAACGCATATCCAAAGAACACAGCCTGCACAAAACACGATAAAGCCCATAGAAAAAGTATCCGTAAGGATTCACTTCCAACAGGAATAAATCCTATCGCCATCGGATACTTTTTTACTACACAATTCTTTCCTCTTGTTATTATCACACAAAATTCAATAAACATGCCAATCAACACGTTTAGATTCACACCTATTGCTGTTCCTTTACTCCATGCTCTTCAAAGACTCCACCATATCAATATGATTCAGTACACGGTTTGTAATCAGATTCACAACAACAGCGAACCCAAAGGATAACAGCACCGTATACAGATAACTGATCGGGCGTATAGTCACCGCAAAATGGATGGACGGCATATTCAGCACATACGTAAGACTCTGCGCAAGTATCGTACCGGCAGGAAGCCCAACCAGAATACCCAGCAATGTCAGAAGCAGCGTCTCCTTATTCACATAGGAATGCACTTCCTTATCATAAAAGCCCAGCACCTTGATGGTCGCAAGCTCCCGTACCCGCTCTGAAATATTTGTAGTCGACAACGTGAACAGAACAACGAAGGCAAGAGCGGCAGCCATGGCTAAAATCAGATACACAACCGAGGTTATCAGGGAAAAGGAGGTTTCAAATGCATTCTGCATCGACGAAGTGCTTACAACAGACAACACATCATCCCGCTCCTCCAGCTTCTGCACATACCTGTCCTTCTGCAGTTCACTGACCTTACCCTTATAATTCGCCAGCACTGCATTATCCTCATAAGAGCCGAACAGCTTCTCATAGGTGTTTTCACTCATATAAATCGTATTTCCCAGGTAATTCTGAACGATCCCCGTGACCTTTACACGCTCTTCCTTCAGATCGCTGTTTTGCACACGTATCGTATCCTTCACAGAAAAATCCAGAACCTGCGATGCATTCTGTGTCACATATACATCGCCCTCCTCAAGCGTTACCGGATCACCGTTCAAATCCTCCAGTGAGAGATACGAAGCCACATCCGCCTGTTTGGAAAAGACCATCAGCTGTACGCGCTCTTCCTTATTTCCGCTGCTCTTGATTGTGGCATTATCCACCAGCAGAGCCATGCACTCGCTCACCTCATCATTCTTTGAAAGCGATTGATATACATGCGCTTCATCCGTCATCACCATGAGATCATAGCGGTAAATATGCTCATACTGTCTCGGAATCAAGGCACTGACGGAATCATTGATCGCCATGGCACACAGCACCAGCGCACTGCAGCCCATAATCCCGAACACCGTCATCAGCATTCGTTTCTTATAGCGAAACAGATTCCTTGCCGTAACCTTATTCAAAAACGTCAGATTTCTCCATAACGGACGAATCCGCTCCAGCAGAACTCTTGCGCCTGTTCGTGGCGCCTTAGGCCGCATCAGTACAGCCGGCATATGCTTTAGCTCTTCGTGAACCGCAATCCACACGGCAACCAGTATCCCACCAGTAAACAATGCAATTCCACCGATTCCATACCATGCGTCAAACTGCAGACTGTAATTCGGAATCAGGTATAATGTCTGAAAGATACGGAACACAAACTTCGGAAGCAGAAGGAATCCGCCGATATCCCCGATGATACCTCCCAGCAGACAGGCACTCCCCGCATACAGGAGATATTTCTTCATAATTTCTATATTTCGGAACCCCAGCGCCTTGTAGGTGCCGATCAACAGGCGTTCTTCCTCAACCATTCTGGTGATTGTCGTTAACGCAATCAGAATCGCAACCGTAAAAAATACAATAGGGAAGGCTGTACCAACCGCCTCGATGGAAGCCGCATCACTTTCAATATTGCTATAGCTGGAAAGTGATGAACGATCCTGGATGTACCATTTCGGATGCTGAATGGAAGAGGTATCCACATGGGCAGCGGCCTGCGGATCGACTGCATATGCCGCAAGCTTCATCTGCTCCACCAGCTCGTCATAGCGTCTGTCCTCCTGCTGCTGCTTCACATCCTGTTCCAGCGTTTTCTTTGCCCGTTTGATCAGCGCCTCATATTCCTGGGAATACGACGCCATATCCCGGCTGCCCTTCACCTGTACATAGGCTGCCGTATATGCAGGGAAAGAAATACCGTCCTCCCTGATAAAGCATACATAACGGCTGGCTGAAATGGAGCGAAAGGAAGCTGCCCCGTCTTTGTTATTCAAATCCGAAGGGTCCTGTACGATGGCCGATATGGTGTAAGTACTTCTAATCTGCGATGGTTCATGAAACTGAATCGTATCACCGATTGTTTTTTCGCTGTCATCCGCATAGGTTTTAGAAACAGCAATCTCTTTCTCGTTTTCAGGCAGTCTCCCCTTCAGGAGATAAGGTGTATTCAACTGTCCGCCCAGTGTCTGCACATCCATATTCTGTGAACTGCCATTTACGGAGGTGTACACCGTTTCACGATAGACGCCTTCTGCGCGCTCGATCCCATTCGCCTTTCGCAATGCCGCAAGATCGTCCTCGTTCAGCCCCATCGTTGACACAACCTGAATATCGAATACCTGCTGTTCATCGTAAAACTGATCCGCACTGTATCGCAGATCGTCACAGGCCGCCTTCAGACCACTCAGCATCATGACACCAAGCGCAGTGATAATCAGGATGGAACAAAAGCGCTTCTTATTGCGGAATATCGTTCTGCGGATATCTTTATTGGATGCTTTCATCATCTCACCACGCAATTTCGGAAATCGGCAGCGGTGTATTGCGTACCATTTCGCTGACTGTACCATTTTTAAAGCGAATAATGCGATCCGCCATCTGGGCAATGGCCGCATTGTGCGTAATGATGAGTACGGTCATCCCTTCCTGGCGGCTCAGCTTCTGTAACAGCTCCAAAACCATCCGCCCGCTCTGATCATCCAGCGCACCGGTCGGCTCGTCACAGAGCAGCAGCTTCGGCTTTTTGGCAATGGCTCTGGCAATGGCAACCCGCTGCTGTTCTCCCCCGGAAAGCTGCCCGGGGAAATTACTGCTTCGATGGGACAGTCCGACAAGCTTCAGAATTTCACCTGCATCCATGCTGTCCTTCTTCATTTGGTTTGCCAGCTCGATATTCTCAAGGGCAGTCAGATTTGGTACCAGATTATAAAACTGAAATACAAATCCGATATCATAGCGCCGGTATTCCACCAGCTGTCTGCGATTGCAGGCGGTGATATCTCTGCCATCCACAAGCAATTTTCCGCTGGTAGCGGTATCCATACCGCCCAGAATATTCAATGCCGTCGTCTTGCCGGCACCCGATGGTCCCAGGATGACCGCAAGCTCGCCCTGCTCTATGGTAAAGCTGGCACCGTCCAGGGCTCTGGTTACGACATCTGCACTGTGATAATGCTTTGCGATGTTGTCAAATGTGATATATGCACTCATAAAGTCCTCCATAATTCCTATGAACTATTATAAAATGGAATGTAAAGCGTATCAATAAACAATATGCGACATGCTGTTGAGTGATTGAAATACAGTGGCCGGCATGGTATCATAAAGCAAGGTGAAGTGTAAAAGAAACGCTGTACAGGCAGCCTTGCATGATTAGAAATGAGAATATGCGATACCGCTGTTACGCTTTTGATTATGGTGTTCATTCGCAAGCCCTATTCCCGTGATACGCGTTCCTCATCTGTACGTTTACCAGCAAAATCATACATAAGTGCCACATACATGTTTTGCAGTGTTATAAATTACACAGCAAACGATTCTTACAGAAGTATGTATTCCCGTTATTCCATCCGATTCTATGCCAGCATAGCCGTCTTACCATACAAGAAGCAACCCGACAGCGGCATAGAACGAAACAGCTTTGCTTAGGAAATACGTGTGTACCACCCTATAAACGTCAAGGGTTTTCCTAATAGTGCTGCGTAAAGAAAGGAACTACCACCATGAAAAAACAGCCGCAGATTACAGAACAGACAAAGGACAATCTGCGCTCAGCCTTCTGGACGCTTTATTCCAGTAAGCCGATCGATAAAATCACCATAAAGGAAATCACAGATCTGGCAGGCTATAACCGGGGAACCTTCTACTTATACTATAAGGATGTCTATGATATCTTTGCATCTATAGAGGCCGAGCTGCTGCAGGCATCTGAGCAGATTCTTGAAACAGCAAGAGAAAGCGAGCTGTCCGGGTTAAAAAATCATATGAGCATGATTATGGAGCTGGCCAGGAAATATTCCGCCTATGTAAGTGTATTGCTGCGGGACCCTTCCAGCAACCAGTTCAGCAGGAAGCTGCGGGAAATGATATGGCCGGTACTGCGTCCGTATGTAATTCAGCATCCCTGTACCGAGCAGGAGGAAAGCCTTCTGGAGGAATTTTACCTCTGTGGTCTGCTTGCCGCAATTTCAAGCTGGGTCAAAGAGGAGGAGCCGCTTCCCATTGATCAGTTTATCAGCTTTGTGTTATCAAATATACTGCCATTCAGCTGGAAAGCCTGAACACAGTATTGCAGGCAATCAGGAATGTATGCAGGAAGCATATGCATACGGATGCTGCGCATACAGAACCGTGAAATTGTCTGCGGATTATCCACATGTATATAGGATGATCGAGCCAGCTGTGAATTGCATATATGCATACAGGCTGCAGGAAATCATGGAACTGTCTTATGAGGTTTGCGCATGAATTATGAAATGAGATGAGAGGGTGACGATATGAGGATAGCTATTGTAGAGGATGAGCAGGATTTAGCCTTGGAGCTGCATGCACTCCTGCAGAAGCTGGGCAGCCACAGCATTGCGCTGTTTCCCGGAGGAGAGCAGTTTCTATTCGCATGGGAGGAGCAGCCCTATGATCTTGTGTTTCTGGATATACAAATGAAGGGTATGAACGGTTTAAAGATAGCCCGCAAGGTGCGGGAAAAGGACGCACACGCCTATCTTGTGTTTCTGACAAATGATCCATCCTTCGTATTTGAAGGCTATGAGGTAAATGCTGTCCGCTATTGGCTGAAGCCGGTACAGGAGGAAAAGCTTTGTCAGCTTTTGGATCAGCTGGAAGCACCGAAAGCGTATCTGTTATGGTCCATAGATGGAGAACTGCGCAAGCTGTACGAGGAGGATATTTATTATTTGGAAAGTGATGCACATTATGTACGCTGTCATCACCGCAAGGGAATCTTCCGCATGAAGGGCAGCTTTCAAAAGGAATGTGCCGGACTTTCCAGCGACTTTCTGAACTGCCATCGCAGCTATTGTGTGAATCTGAATCACATCCATGCTCTGCGCAAGGATGGCTGTGTGCTGGATAATCAGGAATGCATCCCGGTAAGCAGAGGTATGAAGCAGCGGGTGCAGGAGGAAATTATGAAGCGCTGCAAGCGGGATTTGTTATGCAGATTCTGATACTGCTGCCGCTGCTGGTTCACCTGTGGCTGCTGCGGAAGCAGAGAAACAGACTGCTGTTGGAAGGCGCAGCTTCCCTGATCGTCTTTTTTGCACTCCTGTATACAGGGGATCGCCGGCTGTATGCCGCATTTCTTCTGCTTATTTTTATCCTGGATACAGGCGGGGAGTATATCCTGCATATCATCGTACCCGTTTTTATCCTGCTGACCTGGCCGCTTTCGTATGCCCCCTTTGTCTGGACACTGATGGAGCTTGTGCTCGTACTCTATGATAAGCTGATGATCCGCAGCTATGAACAGCAGCTGCAGGAATATCAGAATAAGGTATTTGACCGGCAGGTGCAGGAGGTGGAGCATATGTATACCACCATGCGTGCATGGCGGCATGACTATCATAATCATCTGCAGAATCTCAAGGCGAAGCTGCGGAAAGCGGAGGTGGAGGAATCTCTCGGTTATCTGAATGAGCTGGAACAGGAGCTGGATGATATCCGTCAGCTGGTGGAAACCGGAAATGCCAATATGGATGCAATCCTCAACTCCAAGCTTTCTCTGGCACTGGCGCAGGGAATCGATATCCATGTGAAAGCTAGCGTTCCGGAAAGCATACCGTTTCAGGATACGGATATGTGTGCTCTGCTGGGAAATCTGACGGATAACGCGGTGGAGGCCTGTGCAAAGGTAAAGGAGCAGCCGTTTTTACGGCTGTATATCGGTCTGTACAAGGGACAGCTGTATATCTCCTGTACCAACGCCACCAGTGAAGTGGTGCGTAAGCTGGATGCGGACTATGTGACAAGGAAACGCGGCAATCACGGACACGGGTTAAAGCGTATGGATCTGATTGTTGAAAAATATGATGGCTTTATACAGCGAAAAAATGAGCCGGGGGTATTTACTACAGAGATTATGCTGCCGCTGCAGGAATCTGAAATACTCGGAAGGAAAATGCTGTAAGAACACTGATGAGGCATTCCTTCTGTATGCATCAGCCTCTGCACTGGCATGATCCGGTTTCTTTCAAACTGCGCCATATCCTGTAATGGAGAGGGGCTACAACCATTCGTGTACGGAAATCTGCAATTCGTGCACGTTTTGTTATTTTTGAGAGCTTTTGCTTTATACTGCAGATGTGAGGTGAGAATATGAAAAAAACGATACCGGGAAATATGCTGTATCTGCTTAACATTTTATGGAAAATTGACCGCAGCACCTTTTGGAGCATGCAGCTTCATATACTGCTTGGCGCAATTGTCCCCTTTATTTCTGTACTGATTCCCAGTGTGATTATAAATCTGCTGTTGAAGGAGCGCTCATTATCAACTTTTGTATTTGTATTGGGAGGGCTGTTGCTGCTGTATGGGATCCTGCAGGGACTGGTCAGCTATTTAAACGAATACAATGCATTTGCGTTTATCAAAAGCCGTGGACTGTATTTTGTCCGTAATGTATATCTGGGAAGAGCCCATCTGGATTATGCTTTACTGGAAAATGAGGAATACAAGAAAATACTGGAGGACGCGGTAGAGGCAATCGAAACCAATAACAACGGGCAGGAGGGGATGTTCCATGACTTCATCATCTTTGCCACATCGCTTCTGGGACTGATACTGTATGCACTTGCAAGCTCTGGACTCAGTATATTGTTCGTCCTAGGTCTGCTTCTGCTCGTGGTTTTGCAGTATGCATTGTTTTCCATCGCCAGACATTATGAATATTCACACCGCCCTGAGCTGGACGGCTATCTGATTGAAACGCGCTACCTGAATCAGATTGCATACGATACAGCGGCAGGCAAGGATATTCGTCTGTATCAGCTGCAGGACTGGATCAATGACAAATTTGAACATGTAAACCGTTTGATTGCCCGTATTCGCGCAAGGGATTACAGTGCCTATATGCTGGTGGATACACTGGGAATTCTGCTGGATTTTGTGCGTGATATCGCCTGCTATGCATTCTTGATCAATCAGCTGATTGCAGGAATGGCAATAGATGAGTTTGTGTTTTATCTCGGTATTATTTCCGGTTTTTCTCTTTGGTTTAAAAAGGTGGAGGAAAGCTATGCGAGAATGTCGGTAAACAATGTGCTCATTAACCGGATGCGTACGGCATTGCAAATGAAAAACAGGATGCATCATGGCAGCGGTGTCAAATTGGATCAGAAAGAGATAACGATCACCCTTGATCATGTATCCTTTTCCTATCCGAATCAGGATAGAAGCATATTGGATGATATTTCCTTTACTCTGCATGCGGGACAAAAGCTTGCACTGGTCGGCGCAAACGGAGCCGGAAAAAGCACAATCGTAAAGCTGATTCTAGGCTTTTATACACCAAGTGCGGGAAGCATTTATATCAACGGCACGAATATACGTGAGCTGGATCTGGATGATCTGTACGCACATATCACAGGGATTTTTCAGGACGCTGTGATGCTGAGCTATTCCATTGCGGAAAATGTAAGCATGCAGGATATCACCGATACCGATCTGCAGCGGGTGAAGGATTGCCTGAAGCGCTGCGGACTCTGGAATTTTATATCCGCACTTCCACAGCAAGAGCTGACGCATATTGGCAAGGATATCGAAGAGGATGGGATTCAGCTGTCCGGAGGTCAGAAGCAAAAGCTGTTTATGGCCAGAGCGCTGTATCGTGACTTTGGATGTCTACTGCTGGATGAACCAACTGCGGCGCTGGATGCACTTGCAGAAAAAGCGCTATATGAAAGCTATCACGAGCTGACACAGGGAACCTCCAGTCTGTTCATTTCGCATCGGCTCAGCTCCACGAGATTCTGTGATGAAATTCTCGTGCTTGATCAGGGACATATCGTAGAGCGGGGAAGCCATGAGGAGCTGCTGGGAAAACAGGGAATTTATGCGGCGATGTTTCAGGCACAATCGCAATATTATGAGGAAGAGGGTGATGGATGTGAATGCATGGCAGGAAATTAAAAAATTTACCGGTATTGTTCGCTTAAGCAATCCGCATATTGTCTGGATTTGGGGTGGCTATGGAATTACAAATGCGCTGTCTCCGTTCATTACCCTGTATTACTCCGCAGAAATCTTGAATCAGCTGATTGTAAAAGAATATACAGCTGCATTTCAAACGGCGCTTCTCATGTGCACAGGGGTACTGATCTGCTCCCTGCTGGCAAAGGCGTTTTATAACCGTCTTCAGGTCATCTGTCGTACAGCGGTACAGCGAATTGATCAGAAGCTGCTGTATAAGGCGATGCGCATGGAATATGAGCTTATGGAAACACAGGAAACCATGGATACGCTTAGAAGAACACGGAATTCCAGCAATGGCTCCGGTAAGATTGACTCTGCAATCGAGAATTTCGCATTATGCAGTTCCTCACTCTGTACGATTCTTCTGGCACTGCTTGCGTTAGGTACTTTGATGCTGCAGATTCGCACCTGGGATATATACCTTCTTCTTCTGCTGGCAGTTCTGGCTGTATTTCTGCTATTTAAGAATGCATTCGCAAAGAAGCACGGTGCGCTGCTGGAAAAGCTCTGTAAGGAAAACGATCATAACAATGCTTTGGTTAATTACCTGTGGAGTCTGTTCTACAGGATGGAAACGGCTAAGGAAATCCGTCTTTATCATATGGATCCGCTGTTTGAAGTGAAAAATGAAAAGCTTATGCAGGATCCGGCTTTCCGCAGCTTCGGAAAGGATAACGGAAAGCTGCTGTTTCAAAGTGATTTGCTGGGGCAGGTACTTTCCTTCAGTGCCTACATTTATGTAGCTACCCTGGCTATGCGCTCCATTATATCCATCGGACAGGTATTGTATATGGCTGGCATCATCCTGAAGGCAGTGGATGCGATTGCACAATTTCAGGTAGACTATGCACAGCTTCGCCATCAGCTCTCCTATCTGAATGCATTTTATGATTTTCTGCACCTTCCCAATATGCATTATGATGGAACGCTTCCCATTGAAAAGCGGGATGACGGAGAATACGAGTTTGAATTCCGTCATGTTTCCTTCCGTTATCCGCAACAGAAAAACGATGTCCTGCATGACGTGAATATTCGGTTTCATTTAAAGGAAAAGCTGGCGATTGTGGGGATGAACGGCGCCGGAAAAACCACGATTGTGAAGCTGCTTTGCCGGCTGTATGATCCAAGTGAGGGTGAAATATTATTGAACGGTATTAATATTCAAAAGTACGATTATGCGGAATACACAAGTATCTTCTCTGTCGTATTTCAGGATTTTGCGTTATTCTCCTATCCGCTGGATGAAAATGTCGCAGGAGCATCGGCACCAAACGCCAAAAGGATTGCGTCTGTCCTGCAGCGGCTGGATATATGGGAGCGCATCAAGTCGTTTACCGATCAGGAGCATAGTCTTCTGTTTACGGATTATGCGAACGGTGTGAATGTGTCTGGCGGGGAGGCACAGAAGCTGGCCATTGCCAGAGCCCTGTATAAGGATGCTCCCTTTGTGATACTGGATGAGCCAACCGCCGCACTGGATCCGCTGTCGGAGGCGGAAATTTATGAGCATTTCGATATGCTGGTACAAGGAAAAACCACCCTGTATATCTCCCACCGTATGAGCTCCTGTAAATTCTGCGACCGCATCATTGTTATGGAACAGGGGGAGGTGGAGGAAGAGGGAACACACGATACTCTGCTGAAGGAAAATGGTGTGTACGCACAGCTTTGGAATGCGCAGGCGGAGTACTACAGTGAGTAATGCTGTTCCTGATAAATTCCTTATACGTGAACATTGCTCGGCATGGTACTCCGGTGTTGAAAAGAGAAGTCTGAAAAATGACTGCCTCCTAATGCTTGATATAGGAAAGCAGAAGAAAATTATTTGATAGCATGCACTTAGGATGATCCTGTATATCTTCATGATAGTAAATCAAAGCAATGAGAAAGAACTTCCCTGTGAGGTTCTTTTTTAACGAAGTCAAGACGATTTCCGTAGCGTATCTGATATCAGATATATGGAAGAACCAGCTTGAAATCGGACTGTGACAGTACTTTCATCCATAATTCGATGGGGATACACTGTTCTAAGAACACTTATGCATACACGCCATATGCTGGAGCATCATGTATAGAATGTGATGAATCACCAATATTTCAGAAAGAAAGTCATACAGCTGCCGTACAGTAGGAGAAACTGAAACAATGTCTATGATCAGCTATGACATCCCTTATAGTTTGTGCAGGCTTTCTCAGAATTTCAACGGCAAACAGCCACTACAGCTTAGAAAAAAATGTAAAAAAAACTATCTTTTTATTTTCATACGGGGCAAAAAGCGTTAAAATGAATCTGTGCTATGCGCAAAAAGAAAAGAAAGAGTTAATTGGAGGTAAGATATGAGCGGTTTTTTTGGAGTAGCTTCAAAAGAAAACTGTGTACTGGATGTGTTTTTTGGTGTAGACTACCATTCACATCTGGGCACGAGACGTGGAGGAATGGCGATACATGGAGAAAAGGGCTTTGCCCGTGCCATTCATAACATCGAGAATTCTCCGTTTCGTACGAAATTCGAAAAAGATATTGAGGAATTTGATGGAAATCTTGGAATCGGATGTATTTCAGACAATGAGGCACAGCCGCTTCTGGTAAAATCCCATCTGGGCTCCTTTGCCATCACAACGGTTGGCCGTATCAACAATCTGGAAGAGCTGCAGAGTCTATGCTTTGAACGCGGGGTTACACACTTTCTGGAGATGAGTACCGGAGAGGTGAATCCAACAGAGCTGATTGCTTCGTTAATCAATCACAAGGCAACCATCGTAGAAGGCCTGCAGTATGTACAAAGTCTGGTCAAGGGCAGTATGAGCATATTGCTGATGACACAGTATGGTATTTATGCGGCAAGGGATTTACTTGGAAGAACACCAATCGTTCTTGGAGAAAAGGAGACGGGCTTCTGCGCAACCTTCGAGAGCAGTGCATTTTTGAATCTGGGCTACCATCACTACCGTGATCTGGGAGCCGGAGAAATTGTCTTCATCACTCCGGAGCGTATTGAGGTACTGCAGAAACCAAGGGAAAAAATGAAAATCTGTTCCTTTCTGTGGGTTTATTACGGTTATCCGACGTCCACCTATGAGGGAGTCAATGTGGAATGTATGCGAAACCGCTGTGGTGAGCTGCTTGCCGGTCGTGATGATGTAGAGGTGGACAGTGTCGCAGGTGTTCCGGATTCCGGAATTGCACATGCAGTAGGGTATTCCAATGTCTCCAGCGTGCCGTTCGCAAGACCGTTTATCAAATATACACCAACGTGGCCGAGATCCTTTATGCCAACAGGACAGATGCAGCGGAATATGATTGCGAAGATGAAGCTGATACCGGTACAGGAGCTGATTCGGGATAAGCGCCTGCTGTTAATAGATGATTCCATTGTGCGGGGGACGCAGCTTGGGGAAACTACGGAATTCTTATATGAAAGCGGTGCGAAGGAAGTACATGTCCGTCCAGCCTGTCCGCCGATTATCTTTGGTTGTAAATATCTTAATTTTTCACGCTCAAAATCGGAAATGGATCTGATTACACGCAGAGTCATCCGCAAATTGGAGGGTGATGATGTATCGAGTGAGGTACTGGCGGAATACGCAGATCCTGACAGCGAACGCTATCAGAAGATGTGTGAGGAAATCCGTCAGCGCTCCAACTTCACATCCCTTCGCTATCACCGTCTGGACGATATGATTGCATCCATCGGACTGGATAAATGCAAGCTGTGTACATATTGCTGGGATGGCAAGGAAGACGACGAGGAGTAGGGAAAAGAGGCTTCGTCTGCTTTCTGAAGGAGAATAGAGCGGATAATGAGAACACCTTACCTGTTTTCGAAATAATAAAGAAATGGAGATACCTATGCAGTTGATGCAAGTCAGGCATACGTATCTCCTTTTTTTGTAGGAGCAATATTGCTTTCTGTGTAATTTACTGCAGTAAGACAAAAGAGCCAGTTGCTTTCACAAACAAAAAGAATACAGCGTATGTGCTTGACAGCTAACGATTATTAGCCTATACTGACAGTAGAAAGGCTAATGAGTGTTAGCTGAAGGGAGAATAGCTATGAAGCAGTTATCCACAAAGGAGCGTATCCGTACAGAGGCTCTGCATCTGTTTGCACAATATGGATATGATGCAATCAGTGTCGCACAGATTGCAAAGGCAGTAGGCATACAGGCACCGTCCTTATACAAGCATTATGCAAGCAAGGAGGACATTTTCCTTGCCATTATAAAGGAAATGGAAAAGCGCTATGCACAGCACGCTGCCGGTATGCAGATCAATGGCAGTGATGCGAAGAAAGACGGAAAGCTGTATACCCAAATTACGGATGACCAGCTTGTCGATATGGGCGTGCATATGTTTTCTTATTTTCTTCACGATGCGTATGAGAGCAGCTTTCGCAAAATGCTGAATATGGAGCGCTATCACAATCAACGACTAGCCAAGCTATTCCAGAAGCAGTATTTCGATGATGCAATTGCATATCAGACAGTGATCTTTCAGCACTTGATGAAAGCAGGTATTCTGAAGCCGCTTGATCCGCAGATTACGGCACTGCAGTTTTATTCACCAATCTTTCTGCTGCTTCAGCTATGCGATTCCAACCCACAGTATGAACGAACGGCAATCGAACTGCTTCAGCAGCACATTCGACAATTTCTGAAGCTGAATTCTACAAAGGGTGACTGATATGAAGGTTACGCTACTACATGGTCAGAATCACAGGCAGTCATCGTGGCATGCGGCACACCTGCTGCTGGAGCAGCTGCCGGTGGAAGCCCTGCATGAATTTTATTTACCTAAGGATATGCCGCATTTCTGCTGCGGCTGTTATCGCTGCATGGAGCTGGGAGAGGACTTCTGCCCGCACACAGCCTATATGGCTCCTATTATGAAGGCAATGAAAGAAGCAGACTTACTTATATTTACAACCCCTACCTACTGCTTGCGGACAAGCGGTTCCATGAAAGCATTTCTGGATCACTGCTTTCTAAATTTCGTTGTACATCGTCCCCTGCCTTCCATGTATCATAAGCAGGCGGTAATCTTAGCCTCCGGTGCAGGCAGCGGGATGAAAAAAGCCGCAAAGGATATTCGCACAAGTTTGACAGGATGGGGAATATCCCATATAAGCAGCTATGGCTTTCGATCCATGGCAACTACATGGGAGGCAGTACCCGAAAACATCAAACGAAGACTGACGACAGATCTTGCAAAGCTCGCCAGCCGTATCAAACGAAAGCAGCACCATAAGCGTATCAGCTGGAAACAGAAGCTGCTGTTTCATGCGATGCGGCAGATGCAAAAGCACGGGATGGGGGCAGGCGAGCTGGACTATCAATACTGGAAGGAACGGGACTGGCTTGGACGCAGTCGTCCATGGACGGATGATGAATAGAATACGTGTATTTACTTCCGGTGCACTACTTGCATTTGCCTGCTATTGTATGCTGTTTGATAGAAATCTGCCCTTTTCGCTTCCTTTCCCTGTTTATGCTGCCGCGTTTCTTTACTTTAGCGTGTTTCCGATAAAGGATATGCTGTCTTTCTGCAATACCACCCTGTATAAAGGTCGGCAGTTTGAGAAAAATTATGAGGCCGGGGAGGAATCAGCGCAGGTACTTCTCACGGAAAAACGCAGCTATGACCGGCGTGCTGCCGGCGCAATGCTGTTCTGGCTGACCTTTCTCGCCATCCCCGGGTATCTGTACTGCAACGGACTTCTCGATCGGATCTGGATATTCCTCCTGTTTACTCTCTCCAATTTTTCCGTATTCTTCGCCATATTCGGCTGGTGCCCGTTTCATTCCATCTTCATTCGTCCGGACTGCTGTATGGAATGCAGAATCTACAACTGGGACTCCTTCTTCCAATACAGCTTTCTGATCTTCTTTCCCAATGTATTCACCCTCACACTGGTTCTGCTCGGTGTGCTGTCCCTGATAGTCTGGGAAATTCGACATGCACTGCATCCGGAGCGCTTTTACAAATGCAGCAATGCACGTCTTACCTGTGAAAACTGTGACCTTGACGGCTGCCGAAAACACAAGAAAAAACTGTTCCATAAGACACTGAAAGAAGAATATAGAAACAAATGAATGGGATAACGCTGCTGTAAAGGATCAAAAGGTCATAAAACAGCCGGGTATTTTTGGATTATCAAAATCTGCTCTTGACGAAGCAGCATCGTGTGAGTATCATAAATACTAGCATTTAAAAAGGGAGAGTAGAAAATTTATGGAGGTAGAGGAATCAAAAAATTTAATGACAGAGGGAACGATATGGAAGAAAATCATATTCTTCGCCCTTCCTCTGTTTTTGGGAAATCTGTTTCAACAGCTGTACAATACAGCGGATTCATTGATTGTAGGAAATTTTCTTGGCAGCAATGCACTGGCTGCCGTCAGCTCGTCGGGAAATCTCATCTTTCTGATGGTCGGCTTTTTCAACGGTATCGCAATCGGTGCAGGGGTTGTGATTGCCCGTTATTTTGGAGCCAGAGATATCGACAATATGCAGCGGGCGATTCATACAACAGTCGCCTTCGGTCTTGTTTCCAGTTTGGTTCTAACGGTGCTCGGCGTTCTTCTGGCACCTCAGATTCTGATCTGGATGGATACACCGGCGAATGTTCTGCCGCAGTCGGTAACCTATTTCCGCATTTATTTTATGGGCTCTCTGGGGCTTGTCATGTACAACATCTTTGTGGGCATCCTGCAGGCGGTAGGTGACAGTAGACATCCGCTGAATTATCTGATCATTTCATCAATTATCAATATCGTGCTGGACATCGTATTGATTGTCGTCTTTCATATGGGAGTTGGCTCTGCGGCCTTTGCGACAATTCTTTCACAATTCGTCAGTGCATTTCTATGTATGAACCGGCTGCTGCGGACAAAGGACAGCTATCGGCTTTCCCTGCGCAAAATTCGCTTTCACAAAGATATGCTCGCACTGATTATCCGCTATGGTCTGCCAAGCGGTCTTCAGAATTCCATCATCGCCATCGCCAACGTGGTCGTGCAATCCAATATCAACGGCTTTGGGGAAATGGCAATGGCCGGATGCGGAGCCTATTCAAAAATCGAGGGGTTTGCGTTTTTGCCAATTACCAGCTTCACCATGGCACTGACAACCTTTGTCGGTCAGAACCTGGGGGCACGTCAATACGAACGTACGAAAAAGGGCGCAAAATTCGGTATGCTGTGCTCCATGGCGATTGCAGAGGTGATCGGAATTGTCATTTTTCTGGGGGCACCGCTATTGACAGCTGCCTTTAACAATGATCCGCAGGTGGTAATGTTTGGAACCGAGAGAGCCAGAACCTCGGCAATGTTCTTCTTCCTGCTGGCTTATTCACACTGCATATCCGCCATACTGCGCGGTGCCGGAAAATCCATGGTACCAATGATTGTCATGCTGCTGTTCTGGTGTGTGGTGCGAGTGACCTTTTTAACGGTTATGATTCACTTTTTGAATGATATCGCCGTTGTATACTGGGTATATCCGCTGACATGGTCCTTAAGCTCCATCGCCTTCTTCCTATATTATCGTAAGGTGAACTGGATGCATGCGTTCGAGGCGGCCTGAGACACACACACTTGTTTCCAACCGGAAGGCCTGTATGCGCGTCATAGTAGCTATGACATTTTTCGCTAGTTGCAGGATAGGAGTTCAAAATATTTGCCTTTTAATTCCAAACGGCTTCAAAAAACGCTTCAAATCCGGGCATGATGACATACTGAGCTGAAAAGACTTTACAGAGATGAACATACATATTGAATGAAGGAACAGGTAACCTGCATGCGGGCACGCTGTTCTTTTTATATGCGGTTTTTATAACATTAAGGAAGCATACAGCTGTAGGGCAAAGAATACAGCGGCTTTTGCTTCATGCGATATCTGCCGAGAACGTACGGTGAAATATGAAATTGCCTGTTCGCTATTGACAGGGAGCAGCTACAAACGGATAACGCCCCATCGATTAGGAAGCTGACAAAATTCTTTTCTTTTTTCCTCAGAACTCTTATAATGAAAAGAGCAGCTCAGAAAGAACAACAATACGTGATGCTTTACGCTGGATACTATGAAAGAAGTGAAATGATGAACAATATAAATATCGGAATGCTGGCACATGTGGATGCCGGCAAAACAACGCTGTCGGAAAGTCTGCTGTATGTGTCCGGGAGTATTCGTCAGCTGGGACGGGTGGACCATGGAAATGCCTTTCTGGATTATGATGCACAGGAAAAGGATCGCGGTATCACGATTTATGCCAAGCAGGCAATCTTTGACTGGAAGGATACACGCATTACCCTGCTGGATACACCGGGACATGTGGATTTTTCCGCAGAAATGGAGCGGGTGCTGCAGGTTCTGGACTATGCAGTGGTGATCATCAATGCACTGGATGGCATACAGTCCCATACGGAAACGATCTGGAAGCTGTTGCAGCACTATCATGTTCCTGCTCTCGTATTTGTGAATAAGATGGATGTCAGCCATACAGAGCGCACACAGATCATGGAGGATTTGAAACGGCATCTGGATGAGCATTGTGTGGATGTTACCCTGCAGGATGAAGCATGTCAGGAGCAGCTGGCCATGTGCAGTGATGAATTGCTGGAAAGCTATATGGAAACAGGAGGAATTACCGATGAGCAGCTGGCGGATGCGGTTGCGCAGCGAACCATCTTTCCCTGCTGCTTCGGCTCTGCACTGAAAATGGAAGGAATTCAGGAATTTCTTGATATGTTAAACTCCTGTACAAAGGCTCCGGCATATCCGGAAGCATTTGGTGCCCGGATATTTAAAATCAGTCGGGATGAGAATGGAAACCGTCTGACGCATATGAAAATCACCGGCGGCAGTCTCAAGGTAAAAACGAAGCTTGCGGAGGATGAAAAGGTCGATCAGATTCGTCTGTACTCCGGAACCCGTTATCAGCTTTGCGAGGAGGCATGCAGCGGCTGTGTATGTGCAGTAAAGGGATTGACCGATTTTCATGCAGGAGATGGTCTTGGCTTTGAAAGGAGTCGGCAGGAGGTTCAGCTTACCTCGTTTATGAATTATCGTGTGCAGCTTCCAACGGGCTGTGATCCCTTTGTCATGCTGAAGCAGCTGCGCCAGCTGGCGGAGGAGGATCCACAGCTGCATGTAAGCTATGATACTCATTTGAAAGAGCTGCATGTACGGCTGATGGGGGATATTCAGACCGAGGTATTAAAGCATACCATACAGGAGCGTTATCATACCGCAGTGGACTTTGATGAGGGCAGTGTTGTATATAAGGAAACGATATTGAACACAGTTGAGGGGATTGGCCATTATGAGCCGCTGCGTCATTATGCAGAGGTGCATCTTCTTTTGGAGCCCCTGCCGAGAGGAAGCGGTCTGCTCTTTGAAAGTGACTGTAAGGATGAGGTGCTGGACCGTCACTGGCAGCGTCTTATTCTGAGTCATTTGCAGGAAACGGAGCATGTCGGCGTTTTGAGCGGGTCTCCCATTACCGATATGAAAATCACCCTGCTTTGTGGCCGTGCCCATCAAAAGCATACCGAGGGTGGAGATTTCCGGCAGGCAACCTATCGGGCATTGCGGCATGGACTGCGCAGTGCAGAAAGCATACTGCTGGAGCCTTACTATGAATTTACCCTTCGCATTCCCCCTTCCTGCGTCAGCCGTGCGGTATTTGACATCGAGCGCTTTCACGGTACCTTTACCCTGCAGGAGGACAGTGGGGAGATGAGTGTCATCAGCGGCAGTGCACCGGTACGGAAGCTGCAGAGCTATCCACAGGAGGTATATGCCTATACCAAGGGGAAGGGACGCCTGTTCTGTACACTGAAGGGCTATGAGGCGTGCGCAGATGAGGAGGATGTGCTGAAGGAAGTGGCATATGACTGTGATGCAGACATGGATCATCCGTGTGGTTCCATCTTCTGTTCTCATGGAGCGGGCTATTATGTGCCTTGGAATGAAGTGAAGCAGCATATGCATATGCAGAGTGACTGGGGCCGTATGCAGCTGAAAAGGGAAAGCTATCAGAGCTATACGGCAAAGCCTGTGGATGAAAAGGAGCTGGAGGAAATCTTTATCCGTACATACGGTCCGATCAAGCGAAGACCACCGCAGAAAACGAAACCCGCCTCGAATATTATAGATTTGGAAAAACAGAACATTTGCTGTCAGCCGCTCCCGGAATGCCTGCTGGTGGACGGATATAATGTGATTCACGACTGGGAAGAGCTGAAAGCCATGGCAAAAGAGCATCTGGATGCGGCACGGCATCGATTGATCGACATCATGTGCAGCTATCAGGGGTATCGCGGCTGTGAATTGATTCTTGTCTTTGATGCCTATAAGGTAAAAGCAGGTATCGGCTCCTCTCATAAAGAGGGAACGATTCATGTTGTGTATACAAAACAGGCGCAGACAGCCGATATGTATATTGAACAGGCAACGCATCAGCTTGCGAGTGAATTCCGTGTAACTGTGGCAACCTCTGACGGTATGGAACAGCTGATTGCCAGCGGACAGGGGGCATCCCGTATGTCATCCCGCCAGCTGTATGCCGAGGTATTGCGCATGAAGAACACCTCGGTAAAGGAATTTGAGCGGAAGCAGCTGCGCGGCGGTGCGGAGCCGCTGAAAAAACTGCGGGAATACCGGATTGAGGATGCTGATGAGGAAATGAAATCATAAAACAAAAGCACCGGAAAACATGGTATGATGGAAGCGTCAAAGGTTCCTTCTGCAGAAGATTGTGCAGGCATAAGCGCCTTTTGATTTAGAAAATACACCGCTGTAAGAGATGATACTGCAATGTATCGCCTTTCTACCGGTGTTTTTTCATATCCATCATGCACACACAAGCCTATCCGCTGTAGAAGGAAACAGGGCTGAACAAAACGAAAAAGAGACCTTCATGCTGCAGAGTATATAAATGAAAATGCCATGGAATCAAAGCAGACCCTATCTGTGCCGGCATGCAGACTGCTTAAATTTCTCATTCGTGCAGGACCACAAAACCATGGTATGCGCTTGGTTTCTGAAAAGCAAATACCCGCTATGATTCTACAGCGGCTTCATTTCTGTGTGCCGGAATAGAAAGCTTTTGAAAAACGGTATACACAGCAGTCCTGTGTTTTTTCTTTGTATGACAGGGGTAAAAGGATGCAGAGTGTGATAAAATAGAAAAAAGGGCAAGAGCATATGGCGGCAGCTTATCCTGATACAGGCGTTATTCAGAGTACCTGTGTTTGGGTGTGCCGGCCTAAAAGGAGGTAAGACCATGCACCGACTATCATGGAATAGCATAACAAGCGAAACACGGATTCCGCAGAAAACATCCGCAAATGCAGAGAAATACCGCAGTGAATTTGAAAGTGACTATCATCGGATCATCCGCAGTGCATCCTTTCGCAGACTGCAGGATAAGACACAGGTATTCCCGCTTGACAACAGTGATTTTGTGCGCACAAGACTGACGCATTCTCTGGAGGTATCCTCCATCGCAAAGCTGATTGGCAAGCAGGTATGCATACAGGTGCTTGATCAGCAGCTGGCACCTGCCGGGGATCAGCCGGATTCCTTGAAGGTTATTGAAATTCTCAACTGTGCAGGTCTTCTGCATGATATTGGCAATCCTCCCTTCGGTCATTTTGGAGAAAGTGCAATTCGCAACTGGTTTGAGAAAAATCTATCCCTGTTACAATTCAAGCAACGGCCTTTACAGGCATGGCTGGATGAGCAGCAGCAGGCAGACCTTCTGTATTATGAGGGCAATGCCCAGGCGCTGCGTATAATCACAAAGCTGCACCGTCTTACAGGACGAAGCGGCATGCATCTGACCAGCAGTGTTATGGATACGATTATCAAGTACCCGGTGAACTCTCTGGAAAAGCTGGCAGAGGATACAAAGGAAAAATCAAAGCGCAGTCTGCTCAGAAAAAAGGTCGGTTACTATCAGAGTGAAACGGATCAGTTTCTGGAAATCAAACAGAATACCGGTACAACGGGCTGCCGGAATCCGCTGTGCTTTATACTGGAGGCGGCAGATGATCTGGCTTATACCTTTGCGGATTTGGAGGATGGCTATAAAAAAGGTCTGTATTCCTATGAACAGCTGCTGGATGTAATCGTGGAAGCGCAGGATGAGCGGGGAGCGGAGCTGCTGCGGCAGGGGCTGGAGGAAGGACGCCAGCTGAAGAAAACGAGTGAAAAGGGCTTCGATCCTTATCAGCACGCAGTTTTCACATGGCTGACAAAGAAACAGCTGTTCAGTATTTCCGGTGTGTCCGATGCATTTTTGAAGCATTATGATGCGATTATGAACGGGGAATTTGATCAGGAGCTGCTTGCGGTAAGCAAGGAAGGACAGCTGATCCGAAGTCTGAAGCAATTCGCCTTTGACAGAGTTTATAATGATGCCGCAATACTAAAGCTCGAGCTGATGGGGAATGAAATCATCACCTTTCTGCTGGATCGCTTCATGGATGCACTGCTGCCCTATGACAGCGGCTTGAACATGAGTGAAATACAGGAAAAATACATTGATCTGCTTTCCGGAAACTACCTGAATACCTATCAGTATACTGCACAGGATAAGGAGGATGGCGAACGGCTGTATCTGCGTTTACTGCTGGGAGCGGATTTTGTGGCCGGCATGACAGACAGCTATGCAATCCGTCTGTATCAGGAGCTGAAAGGAATCTAGGTGATGCTATGAAGCAGGAAATCTTTGAACAGCTGAAAAGGGAGCTATGCGCCTGCCGGCTCTGTGAAGGAAAATTTGACCATGAGCCGCGTGCGATTTTTCAGGGGGCGCAGGACGCAAACATCATGCAGATTTCACAGGCACCCTCTATTCATGTACATAACAGTGGTCTGCCCTTCCATGACGCCAGTGGGAAAAAGCTGCGCAGGGAATGGTATCAAATCGATGATGCGCAGTTTTATGATGAGCATAACTTCTATATCGCTTCCATGGGACACTGCTATCCGGGAAAGGGGAAACAGGGAGATAAAAAGCCTCCCAGAATCTGTGCCAGAACCTGGCTTATGCGTGAGCTTGACGCGGTGGATAATCAGCTGTATATCATCATCGGGGCAATGGCCGCAAAGGAGCTGTTTCCCGAACGAAGCTTTGAGGAGCTCGTATTTCACGATCAGCAGCTGCGTGGAAAGCCGGCTCTGGTGCTGCCGCATCCATCTCCACTCAATGTACGCTGGATGAAGGAGCATCCGCAGTTCGAAGCGGATCGCCTGTTGCATATCCGAAAGCTGATACATAGGGCTTTGCAGCTTTGAAGGCAGGATTTCCTGTTGGATATCACCATATTCTATCGGGAAGACAATTAAGAATTGCAGGAAGCAGGATGCCATACAATGGGCATACTGCATGGATGTAAGGCTTTCTGTATTATCATGAGCAGTCCTGCACAGGTATGTTATACAGCAGTAGGGCTTAGGATAAGGAGTGCCGTTTGCTTGTTGCACAAAGCAGCATGCGGGTGCTCCCTTTTTATTTGTGAAAAAGTAAACCACCAATAAGGTTCAGCGGCTTCCGGTGATGTGGGAAGGCATACAGGCGCTGAAAGCAGCCATTGCAGAAAATAAAAGAGCTGTATCTATCAGACGGTATAGATGATTGCTATGGTGCATTAAGTAAGGAACCTGCTGTGCCTGTTTGTTTGCACATCCGGCAGGGGCAAGCAGATTTCTGTGTTATCTTCCATAAACAGGAAAAAAGTTTACTTTCTTTATGCAAATCACTTTAAAAAATAAAGTTACTATGGTATAGTATGAATGTAAAGCAGGGAAACACATGCTGCAGGAGGTATTTATGAAATCTTACGACGCAATTATCATCGGCTTTGGAAAGGGTGGAAAGACCCTTGCCGGATATATGGCAAAACAGGGAAAACGGGTGGCAATGATTGAAAAATCAAATCAGATGTATGGAGGTACCTGCATCAACGAAGGCTGCATTCCCTCAAAATCCCTGATCATACAGGCAGATAAGCAGTCCTATGGGCAGGCGGTAGAGCGCAAGGAAGCACTCATCGAGAAGCTGCGAAAGAAAAATTTTGACAAGCTGGATTCTCTGGAGCCGGTCGATGTCATCACGGCAAAGGCTTCCTTTGTCAGCGACCACGAGGTACATGTACAGGGGGCAGGTGTGGATGAAACCCTCTATGGAGACTATATCTTCCTCAATACCGGTTCTGTTTCAAACATTCCCAATATAAAGGGGATACACGAGGCACGGCATATTTACACAAGTGCGGAAATGATGAAGGAACGCAGTCTTCCTGCGAAGCTGGCCATTATCGGCGGCGGCTACATCGGTCTGGAGTTTTCCAGCATGTATGCACGCTATGGAAGCACAGTCACTGTATTTGAGCATGGAAGCCGTCTGGTAAAGCGTGAGGATCAGGATGTTGCGGATGAGATTCAGAAGGTGCTGGAGAAGCAGGGGGTAGGCTTCGTATTTGAAAGCAGTGTAAAGGAGTTTGCCAATGACGGGGAACAGGTTGTGATTACGTATGATGATGCGCATGGTATACAGCAGAAGCTTACAGTGGATGCAGTCCTGCTGGCGGCCGGAAGGAGTGCGAATACAAAGCAGCTCCATCTGGAGAACACCGGAGTAAAGCTGGATCAGCGCGGCAATGTCATCGTGAATGAGTATCTGCAAACCAGTGTGCCTCATATATATGCGATGGGTGATGTAAAGGGTGGATTGCAGTTTACCTACATTTCTCTGGATGACTATCGCATTGTGAAGGATCATCTCTTCGGAAACAAGCAGCGAACTACAAAAAATCGCGGTCATATCGCTTATTCCGTATTTATTTCGCCAACCTTCTCCCGTGTGGGACTGAGCGAACAGGAGGCACGGGAACAGGGCTATGCCGTAAAAACGGTTTCCATGCCAGCCGCCGCAATTCCACGGGCGAATGTCATTTCACAGTCCGATGGTCTTTTAAAGGCGGTTATTGATACAAAAACAGATCAGATTCTAGGCTGTGTACTGTTTTGCGCAGAATCTGAGGAGGTTATCAATTTTGTACAGCTGGCTATGAATCAGAGGCTGACGTACCAGGAGGTCGGAAATCACATCTTTACACATCCGACGATGAGCGAGGCCCTGAATGATTTATTCAGCTGATAAAGCGGTTTAAAGCATTCGAAAGAAATGAGGCAGGAGGCGTGTCAGGAAGCTGTAGCTTTCTTCTACGGTTAGGAATTCTCATGATGCAGCCCTGCCTATCTTGTAAACAACATAAAATAAAAGGAGGAAAACATGATGTCAAATGTAATACATGCAAAGGAAGCTGAATTTAACGAACTGATTCAGAAGGAGGAACTGGTACTGGTGGACTTCTTCGCTACCTGGTGCGGGCCATGTAAGATGCTGGCACCGGAAATCGAAGAGCTGGCAGATGAGTTTGAAGGAAAGGCGAAAATTTTAAAGGTGGATGTCGATCAGGAGCAGGCACTGGCTATGCGCTACGGGGTACAGTCCATTCCAACGCTGATCGTATTCAAAAACGGCGTACAGACTGAAAAGCGCCTGGGCTATCAGCCGTATCCGAAATTGAAAGAAATGTTAAACAGATAGGAGAATAGAATGCTGAATCCCAACGACGTATTAAGCCATATCAGCTTTCTGCTGGTCTTTCTGGAGGGCTTATTATCCTTTTTATCACCCTGTGTATTGCCGCTGCTGCCTGTCTATATGGGGTATCTGGCAGGGCAGGATCAAGAGCAGCCGCATTCGCAGCGCAGAATTTTCCTGCTGACGGTCAGCTTTGTCATCGGAATTTTTACCGCGATACTGCTGATGAATATTTCCGTACATGTGCTGAGCAGCTTTTTCAAGGATCACATGGTGTATTTCGTACGAATCGGGGGTATCCTGATTGTGCTTCTTGGTCTGCATCAGCTGGGAATCTGGAAATTCAAAAGTCTGGAGCGCACATGGAAGCTGCCGTTTCAGAAAAAAGGAAGTGTGAATGCAGTTATTGCCTTTCTGATGGGCTTTACATTCAGCTTTGCCTGGACACCGTGTATCGGCCCTGCGCTGTCTTCCATTTTGCTGCTGGCGTCATCCTCCGGCAGTCTTTGGGTGTCCACCTTCCTGATGATTGTATACGCACTGGGGTTTACAATTCCCTTCCTGATATTGGGATTGTTTACCGGAAAGGTACTGCACTGGATTTCCAATCATAAGAATATCATGAAGATTGCTGTCAAGCTGGGGGCTGTTATCTTAATTGCAATCGGTTTGATGATGTTTACCGGTAAAATGAATACCATCAGCTCGTACATGAGTACCTCGGATAAGGCAACTGCCAAAAAGGATACGGATACGGCCACACCAGAGCAGGAAGAGGAGGCTGCGGATACTCCGGATGCACAGACCTCGGCGGAGCAGCTGGATTTTGTTCTGACGGATCAAAACGGAAAACAGGTATCCCTTGGCGATTATCGGGGAAAGGTTATTTTTCTGAATTTCTGGGCAACCTGGTGCCCGCCGTGTCAACGTGAACTTCCGCATATTCAGGAGCTGTATGAGAAGTACAGGAACAGTGATGAGGTAGCTGTTTTAACGGTGGTGAATCCCGGCGGTCAGGAGAAATCTGCAGAAGGAATTCGGACATTCCTTGATGAGCATGCATATTCCATGCCGGTTTTGTTTGATGATGGCTCCATGTATTATTATTTTCAGATAACAAGTATGCCGACGACGTTTATGATTGATAAGAACGGGAAGCCGTTTGGCTATATCAAGGGACAGCTGACGCCGGATATGATGGAGAATATGATACAGCAGACATTGTCAGGAAAAAAATAAGGAATTGATGGTATATATGGAAAGGGTTATATAAGGTGATGGTATGAAAAAACAGTATGATATGCATTGCAATATCGCACAGACACTCAATCTGATCGGTGACAGATGGACACTGCTCATTTTGCATGCAGTGCGTGAGGGGAGACGCACATATAAGGATTTGCAGGAGGGGCTGGAGGGCATACCGACAAATCTGCTGTCCAGCCGATTAAAGTCCTTGTGCGAGGATGAGCTTCTCAGCTGCAGCCTGTATCAGGAGCATCCGCCGCGCTATCAGTATGAGCTTACGGATAAGAGCAGGGATCTGGATGATATCTATAATGCAATGATGATCTGGGGGGACAGGCATCTGCATAAGAGCTATAAGTGTCTGAAGCATAAGGATTGCGGGGGGGCTGTTGATATACAGTATGTATGTAGGGAGTGCGGAAAGGTCATACGAAAAGAGGACCTGATTGCGAAACCGGTTGAGGGGTGAAGCGGGTACAGCTGGCGCGGGCTGGCTGTATCTTTTTTGTATGCATTCCTGGAATTTGAAAAGATTAACGATAAAGTATATGAAAAATATGATATGATAGTAGCTGAGGTGAGTCTTTCATGAAATTGATGTTTATTATTGCAGGAGATGAGTATGCTGCCGATATTTCGGAAAAGCTCAAAGAGCATGCATTTATGGCGACAGAGGTTGGAAGCACAGGTGATTTTCTGCAATATGGACAGACCGTTTTGCTGCTGGGGGTGAATGAGCAGGATTGTGACAGAATTTTATCAATTCTCGATCCGGAAGCTGACTGGAAGGGCACAGAACACGGATTTCCGTTTCATGAGGAGGTTTCTATATTTGTCACGGATGTAAATGATTATGTGAAGGTAAATGCATAGGGATGGTCGGTTTATTTCGGGCTTTAAAATAGATGACAGAGCATCCTTTTCTTTTAGAGTATTTGATTAAAAGGCCTTGTTATAAAGGGTTTAAAGGGGTTCGATTTCGTTGGATAAAAAAATTCAAAAAAATTCAAAAAAGTTGTTGACATAAAAAAAGTCTAATGGTATTATATATGAGCGCTGATGAGAACGGCGCGAAAAAAGAAGTTCAAAAAACGTGGAGGCTTAGCTCAGCTGGGAGAGCGTCTGCCTTACAAGCAGAGGGTCGGGGGTTCGAGTCCCTCAGCCTCCACCATAAAAATGTGCCGACTTAGCTCAATTGGTAGAGCAACTGACTTGTAATCAGTAGGTTGTGGGTTCAATTCCTATAGTCGGCACCATCTTTTAAAAAAGAGTCGGGGAGGTAGCGAAGTGGCTAAACGCGGCTGACTGTAACTCAGTTCCTTTTGGTTCGGCAGTTCGAATCTGTCCCTCCCCACCATCTTTTATTGGGGCATAGCCAAGCGGTAAGGCACCAGACTTTGACTCTGGCATTCCACTGGTTCGATTCCAGTTGCCCCAGCCAATTAAATTCAACATATAAATGACCCGTTAGCTCAGTTGGTAGAGCATCTGACTTTTAATCAGAGGGTCGGGCGTTCGAATCGCCCACGGGTCACCATTTATCTGTTGCGGGTGTAGTTCAATGGTAGAACTTCAGCCTTCCAAGCTGACTACGTGAGTTCGATTCTCATCACCCGCTCCATATATCAAACAAGTCGATATTTATCGGCTTTTTTTGTCTTTTTTCGAAATTATGACCAACAAATGACCAACATGTTAAAGTAAGAAATCGTTCGCTTTTCAAAACCAGCTAATGTTATTTGGCTAGCTATCTTATTAAATGACTGTTCTATAGACACATGGATAACGCATATATGATACATAATGCTTTTCCATAATATATTGATGTAATTTAGACATAGAGACTCACAAAAAGGTATTTCATCTGAAGCCTGTAAATTTGTAAGAAAACTGGAGAGGGATACATACATAGCATGAGATCCAGCATGTAATCCATACATTTTGCAGGTATGAGAAAAAGGAAATCATCCATACTATGCATGAGGTGATATACAATGGATAACAACGCAATCGTAGAAGAATTAAACCAGCTGCTGAAGGGCACGCACATGGGAATCGGTATATTTGAAGATTTGGAAGGAAAGCTGCAGAGTGAACGACTGAAAACAGAATTTCACGGACTGCTGGACAAGCTGAAAATGCATGCACATTCCCTGAGCGCTTTGATTCAGACATGCGGCGGTGACCCCGTCGAAAGTGCCGGATGGAAAGGCATGGTGACCGATGCAGTTGAAATGCTGAAAAACCTGATGATCAGCAATGATAAGCAGGTTCTGGAGGAAGCTGTTAAAAATATTAAAATGGCACAGAAGGCATTGTATGCGTTTGATGAGAAGCATCTTGTATTAAACGATCAAATGAAGAAAACGATGCGGATCATGCAGGAGGATTATGAATCCATGTACCATATGCTGCATAAATATCTGATTGAATTTCAATAATCCTACTGGAGAGTTTGAACGTTTCCGTGTATAATCGTATCTATAGAAAGAAGGGTTAAGCATGAACGTTCAGGAAAGATTTTTACACTATGTATCCTTTGATACGCAATCCGATGAGCATTCCCAGACAACACCAAGCTCTTTGAAGCAGCTGAAGCTGGCAGAGGCACTTGTGGATGAAATGAAGGCTATCGGCATCGAGGATGCATATGTAGATGAATTCGGTATTGTATACGGTACGATACCGGCAACAACCAAAAAGGATGTAAAATCCATCGGGTTTATCGCGCATATGGATACATCTCCGGATATGAGCGGCAGAGATGTAAAGCCGAGAATAGTCAAATCCTATGACGGGTCCGATATCGTGCTGAATGAAGAACTGGGTATCAAAATGGGAGTCCATGATTTTGCATGCCTGCAGGAGAAAATCGGCGAGGATTTGATTGTGACAGATGGAACGACGCTATTGGGAGCTGATGACAAGGCGGGAATTGCGGAAATCATGACGATGGCGGAAACGCTGCTTCAGGAAAGCCGTGAGCATGGAAAAATCTGTCTGGCATTTACACCGGACGAAGAGGTTGGTCGGGGAACGGATCATTTCCGTATTCCGGAATTCGGTGCTGATATTGCATATACGGTTGACGGAGGAGAGGTAGACTGCGTGGATTATGAAAACTTCAATGCCGCTAGTGCAGAAATTCAGATTCAGGGTCTGAGCATCCATCCGGGAAGTGCGAAGGATAAAATGATCAACGCCCTGCTGGTAGCGATGGAATTTCACTCCATGCTGCCGGTACAGAAAAATCCTGCTTATACGGAAGGCTATGAGGGCTTTCACCATCTTACAGACCTCCATGGAGAATGTGAGCATGCCTATATGTCCTATATTATTCGCAATCACAGTGAAGAGCTGTTTGAACAGCAGAAGGCAGAGTTTCAAAGAGTTGCGGATTATCTGAATCAGAAATATCCGGAAAATACGATTCAGCTGCAGATTCATGACAGCTATGCGAATATGCGTACCATTATTGAAAAGGATATGCGAATCATAGAGCTGGTGAAAACGTCCATGAAGCAGATTGGCTTGGAGCCGAGATCCATGGCGATCCGCGGAGGCACGGATGGTGCCCGTCTGACCTATGACGGCCTTCCTTGTCCCAACCTTGGAACCGGTGGCTATAACTACCATGGAAAGTATGAGTTTGCTTCCATTCAGGAGATGCAGAAAAGTGTTGAGCTGCTGCTTAAAATTGTAGAAAACAATGTGCAGGAAGCATAAAAGGCATATTCCTGTACCGATGATCGTCTTGGAATAAATGCAAGAAAACAGAAGATGGAAGCCTGCTGCATGTGCAGGAAATCATTCTTCTGTTTTTTCTGTTTTTAAGGTGAGTGAGGATCCTTCGCACAGCATGTGTATGCGGACGGATATTCCATGCCACTGTGCTTTCTTCACATTATAGGAAGTCGTGCCGATTTCCTATAATGGGTTAGAGCTGCGCTACTATGTTAAATCGTCCCGATTTCCCATAATAGCTTTATAACACCCTCTAAACTAGAATCGAAATATTTCATATTTCATTCTTCGGGTGTTATGAACCTCTAACTCATTATAACATTTTTATAGGGACAAGCAGTTTCTATTTCGCGGATAGTTTCTTTTCTTCAGCTTTTTTCAGCAATCATTCTCTCCCTTATTCTATAGAGAGCATTTTCCTAAAAGGCGGCAGTGCTCCAACAGAGGGAGCATTCCCTGTATGGTTGATAAACTGTTCAGCAAAGCGTAGGTTCGCAAGCATGATAACCACAGAAGTGAAGGTACAGCCTATTCTCTGCGGCTTTTTGTATAAGACGGTATCCTATCTTTGACCAAATAAAAAGTGTCTTGAGAGAAGACACCTTACCGGTCATATGTTTTTGAAAAAGACCTGTGCAAAAGAGCAGCTGTTAAGAACAGCGCGTTACTCCTTGACAATGATACCCAGCAGCTGTACCAGACGAAGCGCCTGCTGTTCATTGACGATGACTCCGCGGATATGATCCATCGTCAGACTGATACCTTCAATATCGCTGGAGGAAAGATCCATGCCCTTTAAATTCGTGTTATGAAACTCACTCTCCTTCAAATCACAGCTGTCGTATACGGTTTTCTGATATTCGCACTGAATGAAGCTCGCATTTGAAAAATTGCTGTTCTCAAAAATAACCTGCCGAAATCTGGAGCCCGACAAATTGGCATAGGCAGCCTTCAGATTTGTGAAAAGAGTATTGTGTATGACACAATCGCTGAAATCGATTCCCATACAGCGGCAGTTGCGGAAAACACAGCGGTGAATAGCTCCCTTGTTGAAATGCAGGTTTGACAGCTCGCAATTTTCAAATACGGTATCAATCATATCAATCGCATCAAACTCACAATCCTCAAAAAACACATTACGAAAGACGCAGCCGTCCAGATGCAAGGCGGTATACTCCTCATTGCTGATGGTGATGCCGTCAAATTCCATTCCTTCCACATAATTGTCCTCATCAATGCAGGCATACAAGCTTTGTGCTTTCGTATACGATGGGCGCAGGCGGGGCTGTATTATTTTCATTATATCCACATCCTTTGGGTTCTATTGTACCGTATTCTCTGCGGTATGAAAAGAAAATCTCCGTAAAAATTTCAGCGGCTGCTTTCCACTCATCGCTTTCCCATAGCGGTAATCGTATAAGTTCCAAGGAAGCATTACCTTTAGGCAGGCTGGGAAATGACCGCAGAAGACTGCTTGTACATTTTTTTGTTTGACATGTTTTCGTTGATTGCTTCCTGAATGGTGAAGAAGGGCATCAGGCTTATATCCGGCTCGATCAGTCTTCGATATAGAAGTCTTGTATTTCCGGGGAATCCTCTATATAATGAAGACGTTGAAAAAACGATTGCGTATTTATGAAGGATACTTGATAGAACGCAGTAGATGAAGGAAGGTACATATTATGGAACATATCATACAGCCGATGGCGGCTTCTTTGCATATCCAGCCGGAACAGATCAAAAACACACTGCAGCTGCTGGAGGAAGGAAACACCGTTCCGTTCATTGCCCGTTACCGTAAGGAAGTGACCAAGGGACTGGATGAAGAACAGATTCGTGTTATACAGGAGCAATATGAGTACCAGGTGAATCTGGAAAAGCGCAAGGAGGATGTCAAGCGTCTGATTGAGCAGCAGGGCAAGCTGACGGAAGAAATTATCGCATCAGTCAACGCCTGTGAAAAGCTGTCACAGGTTGAGGATATTTATCGTCCATACCAGCAGAAGCGGAAAACAAGAGCAAGTGATGCGGCTGCACGCGGCTTGAAGCCGTTTGCGGAATGGATGCTGAAGCTGCTGCGTGATGCGGATGTGCGTCAAGAAGCGAAGAGATATTTGAATGATAAGGTAACCGATGTGGAGGCTGCCATACAGGGAGCAAAGGATATTATTGCGGAAATGGCAAGTGATGATCCGGCTGTGCGCCAGAAAATCCGCAGCAGTATGGAGCGCTATGGAAGGTTAACGACGAAGGAAAAGAAAAAGCATACCGATGAGAAAAAGGTTTATAAAATGTACTATGATTACAGCGAGCGTGTAACCACACTGGCCAGTCACCGTATCATGGCAATCGACCGTGGAGAAAAGGAAAAGGTGCTTGCCGTTTCCATCGAGTTTGATAAGGAGTATATCATTGACTGGACCAATCGACGGTTTACGAAAAAACGCCAGAGTCCGTGTGTGGAATATATCGAGGAGGCTGTGCAGGACGGTCTGAAGCGGCTTGCCTTTCCTGCGGTGGAGCGTGAAATCCGATCCCAGCTGAGTGAAAAGGCACACGAGCAGTCGATTGAGGTATTCTCATTAAATCTGGAACGTCTGCTGATGCAGCCGCCGATGAAAAATAAAATGGTGCTTGGCTTTGACCCGGCCTTTCGTACCGGCTGTAAGCTGGCTGTCGTCGATAAAAACGGTAATATGCTGGATGTCAGTGTGATTTATCCGACACCGCCAAATGCCAAGATCAAAGAGGCGAAGGAGAAGATGCTGCAGCTGTTAAAGAAGTATCCCATTGATATTATCGCTATCGGAAACGGAACTGCCAGCCGTGAAAGCGAAGCCTTTGTTGCCGCATTGATTCGTGAATATCATCTGTCGGCTGCCTATACCATCGTTTCCGAAGCAGGGGCATCCGTGTATTCCGCAAGCAAGCTGGCACGGGAGGAATTTCCTGATCTGCATGTGGAGCAGCGCTCTGCCATTTCCATTGCACGCAGGATCATTGATCCGCTATCCGAGCTGATCAAAATCGATCCGCAGTCGATCGGTGTCGGGCAGTATCAGCATGACCTTCCCACCGCCCGTTTAAAGGATCGTCTTGATTTTGTTGTTTCCAAGGCGGTGAACCGGGTCGGTGTCAATGTGAATACCGCATCCCAGGAGCTGTTGAAAAACATATCCGGACTCAGCCAGGCTACAGCAAAATCCATTGTGGAATACCGCAGGGAGCACGGGGAGCTGAAAAACAGGAAGGAACTGAAGAAAATTCCGAAGATCGGTGCGAAATCGTATGAACAGGCGGCCGGCTTTTTGCGTATCGAGGATGGGGATGAGCTGCTGGATCGTACCAGTATTCATCCGGAAAGCTATGCCACAGCCAGAAAGGTGTTACAGCAGCTGGGTCTCAGTGAGCAGGATATGGGAAGTGAACAGGCACAGGAAGCGGTACAGCAGGCGGATGCTGACGGGCTGATTCGTGATTGTGAGAGTGACCGCTATACGATTCAGGATATCCTGGAGGCAATTGCGACACCGTTAAGAGATTATCGTGAACGGTATGATGCGCCGCTGTTAAGAAGCGATGTGCTGGAGCTTGAGGATCTGCATATCGGTGATCAGCTGGAGGGAGTTGTCCGCAATGTGGTGGATTTTGGAGCCTTTGTGGATATCGGACTGCATGAGGACGGTCTTGTGCATATCTCTAAAATGAGCAGGCACCGTATTGCACATCCAAGCGATAAGGTATCGGTAGGAGATATCGTGAAGGTCTGGGTGTATAACATTGATGAAGAAAAGCAGAAGGTACAGCTGTCACTGCTGCCGATGCAATAGAAATAAATTTACGGTTCTGTTGAACCGATGGATAAGAGTATTCATGAAAGCAGCCGTTAAGAACATTTGTTCAAAAAAACGGCTGCTCTTTTACAATTTCACATAATATTCTATGTGCAATGCAGGGGTTTTATAGTATAATAAACGTGTTCAAAACAAGGAGGACTATAGAATGTACCAATCAGAAGATCTAAAGGGAAAAGCGAACAACATTCGCAAGAACATCGTTAAGACGGTTACAGAAGCAAAATCCGGTCATCCGGGTGGAAGTCTGTCTTCTGTAGAAATCGCAACGGCAATTTACTTTACACAGATGGATATCACCCCAGACAACGTGGCATCAACGAATAGGGATCGTTTTGTCCTGTCAAAGGGTCATGCTTCACCGCTGCTGTATTCCGTACTGGCAGAGAAAGGGCTGATCGAAGAGGAAGAGCTGTTAACGTTCCGTAAAATCAACTCCCGCCTGCAGGGACATCCAAGTATGCGCAAGCTGCCTGGTGTCGATATGTCCACCGGATCACTGGGACAGGGAATCTCCTGTGCAGTCGGTATGGCACTGGCGAACAAATACAACAAGGAAGACCACCGTATTTATACGATTTTAGGTGATGGGGAATGTCAGGAAGGGCAGGTATGGGAAGCTGCTATGGCGGCATCACACTACAAGCTGGATAACCTGCTGGCATTTGTTGACCACAACGGTCTTCAGATTGACGGTAATGTAACCGATGTTATGAATCCAACACCGATTGATGAAAAATTCAAGGCATTTGGATGGAATGTGATCGTTCTGGAAAACGGAAATGATCTGGAAAGCGTAATTGCAGCTTGTGAGGAAGCAAAGACGGTCAAGGGAAAACCAACGGTTGTTGTTGCTCACACAGTTAAGGGTAAAGGCGTATCCTTCATGGAAAACAAAGCTGGCTGGCATGGAACTGCACCGAGTGCAGAACAGTGTGCGGAAGCAATTGCAGAACTTGAAGGAGGATGTAAATAATGGCAAAGATGGCTACTCGTGAAGCGTATGGAAAAGCGCTTGCTGAACTGGCAAAGGAAAATAAAAAGATTCTGGTACTGGATGCCGATTTATCCGGTTCCACAAAAACAGGCGAAGTGAAGAAGGTTGCACCTGAGCAGCATTTCAACTTCGGTATTGCAGAGGGCAATATGATGGCTGCGGCTGCCGGTATGGCAACAAGCGGAAACATCGTATTTGCAAGTACATTCGCAATGTTCGCTGCCGGACGTGCGTTTGAACAGGTGCGCAACTCCATCTGTTATCCGCACCTGAATGTAAAGGTGTGTGCAACACATGCCGGACTTACCGTAGGTGAGGATGGTGCAAGTCACCAGAGTGTTGAGGATGTTGCTTTGATGAGAAGCATTCCGGGTATGGTTGTTGTTTCACCGGCTGACGGAGTGGAAACAAAGGCGGCAATTCGTGCAGTGGCTGAATACGATGGTCCATGCTATGTACGTCTGGGTAGAATGGCAGTTGAGGATGTATATACAGAAGATACGCTGAACTTCCAGATTGGAAAAGGAAACGTGGTCCGCAAAGGAAACAGCGTTGCGCTGATTGCGACCGGTATCATGGTGGAGGCTGCCATGAAGGCTGCGGATATCCTGAAGGAAAACGGTATGGATGTAACGGTTGTTGATATGCACACCATCAAACCGATTGACGAAGAGCTGATCGTTGAACTGACAAAGGATCACGATCTGTTTGTAACCTGTGAAGAGCACAGTGTTATCGGCGGTTTGGGTAGTGCTGTTGCCGAGGTACTCAGTCAAAAGGCACCGAAGAAGCTTGCCATGGTAGGAATCAAGGATACCTTTGGAGAAAGCGGAACACCGGCTGCACTGCTTGAGAAATACGGTCTCACTGCAAACGATATCGTTAAGGCAGTGGAAGACAATAAGTAAATTATAGGATAGAAAGCTGTAAGATTTGGTTATCGGATAAAATCTTGCAGCTTTTTTATGTTCCTGCGCCTTTTTACAGCGATGGGAAAAATTAGGATATGATAGAGACGTGCTTATGCAGGTCATTATCGAAAAGTCTGTAATTAACGGAAGAAACAGCAAGGGTGTTGAAAGCGATGCATAGGAGTATGCTGAAAATATGCTATCTATAAGAGACATATCACATAAACTGCTGATGAAAAAGGAAAGATAAATACATTGTGCGGGATTGCTTTGACTGATGCATGATAGGAAACTGTGTACATCTTCCATATATTTTCTGTCTGTCATATCAGAAGGGTGGCAGAGGCTGCACTGTATGATGTTCTTAAGGGGTGTATATAAAGACGAATATAAAAAAAGCAGAACCTGTGTGTTCTGCCTCTTTCCTATTTGTTTTTTACATCTGCTATTGCAGTGTAAACAGCCTTTGCATCCAGGACATTGCCATATTCTGTAGCACTGCCGCCTTCCTCAACAAGGGTTTTCTCTATTTTCTCTGCCTTGGCGCTGATGACCATATACTGATGACCGTCCTTCATTCTGGCAACACTGATCAGACAATAGCCTGCCTCAGGTGTAAAGCCGCTTTTACCGCCAATGATTTCTCCGCCTGGAAACTTCAGATCCTTATCATAAAACAGAAGGGTGCTCCTCAGCTTCAGCCCATTTGGGTGCTGTTTGGTTGCAGGTATGGTATACCGCAGGGTTGTCATCACCTTGCGAAAGGCAGGATTTTTCCATGCGTGATCCATCATTTTTTTCATATCCTGCAGCGTTGTATAGTGCTGTTTATCCTGTAGTCCTGTCGTATTTGTGAAATGCGTATGCAGCATTCCCATACCGTTGGCCTTTTCATTCATATCCTTCACAAATTTGGAAATACTGCCATTCAAGTGATTAGCCAAAGCGTTTGCACCATCTGCACCGGAGGGAAGAATGAGTGCGTATAAAAGATCCTCCAGTGTTACCTGTTCTCCTGCTTCCAGACCTGCGACACTTGCATTTGCTTCCGCAAGCCCTTCAATATCCTGTTCTGTAATCGTTATTTTTTTATGCAGATTCTCCATGTTATCCAGGGCGACGATTGCGGTGAGCACCTTTGTCAGGGATGCGGGAAACAGCCTTTCATCACTGTTTTTTTCATAGAGTACCTGCTGATCCTGTAAGTCGATCACCATGGCATAGCGGCTGTTCAGGGTCATACTCTTTAGCCTTTTCTTTATGTTCTGCTGATTTGCATCAAGACCTTGCCCTGTGACGGGGGTTGATGCTTCCTCCTGCTTCATGAAATCAGGATAATACTCTTTGATTTGTATGTACATAGCGACATCCAGAAACAGCAGAAGCAGAGCTGCTGCCGCCACGAGCCACCATCTTTTTCTTATATTTCGCATTGCTGTCAACTCCTCCAATATCATAACACAGATAGTAAAATAGTCTATGGCAAATATGGGAAAATTGCCTCTTAATTTTTTCTTACATTGCAAACTTGTCGCGACGAATGTGGCGGGATTTGTTATAATAGAAACATGGAGGGATTTTTCATGCAGACAAAAATACTGGTATTAGATGATGAAAAGGAAATTGCAGACCTCGTTGCGCTGTATCTGAACAATGAAGGCTATGAAGTACATAAATTTTATGACAGCAAGGATGCGCTGGAATATATGAAAAATAACCGCGTTGATCTGGCACTGCTGGATGTGATGATGCCGGAAATCAGCGGCTTTGAAATATGCAGAATCATACGGGAAAAATATATGTTTCCGGTCATCATGCTGACTGCCAAGGTGGAGGATGTGGATAAGATACAGGGACTTTCTCTGGGAGCGGATGACTATATCACAAAGCCGTTTAATCCGCTGGAGCTGGTGGCCCGTGTCAAGGCACAGCTGCGCCGCTATAAAAAATATAACCCGTCACAGGAAAATGTGAATGTGATTGACTTTAAGGGGCTGATCATCGACAATGATTCCCATCGATGCACCCTGTATGACGAAGTGCTTAATCTGACACCGATTGAATTTTCAATCCTGTGGTATCTGTGCAAAAACCGCGGGCGTGTGATCACCAGTGAAGAGCTGTTTGAGGCTGTGTGGAAGGAAAAATACTTTGACAGCAACAATACGGTAATGGTGCATATCCGCCGTCTGCGTGAAAAAATGCATGAGCCGCCGAGAAATCCGAAATTCATCAAAACGGTGTGGGGCGTAGGATACCAGATTGAAGAATAGCACCTATCGCAGATTGCGCAAGCATCTGGCGTATCTGTATCTCTTTATGACAGCGCTGGTTATGGGAATCATCGGCATTCTTATTTTTCTGCTGGATCATTACGCACAGGTTTTCAGTAATCAGGGAACACTCAGGGATTCAGATTTTCTGCTGTTTTATCTGAAGCATGAGCTGGAGTTCAATCTGTTTCTGCTGGCAGCAGGCACAGCGCTTCTGCTGTATCTGTTTGTACTGCTCTTCTTTCAAAATCTGGATGTCCTGCTTGATACAGTGCAGGGTAAGCCGGTGGACCGACTGCCGTTCAGCTACCGTTATCTGCCGGAAATGGATATGGCCAGAGGACGGATTCAGGATATGCTGGAGAAAAAGCAGCATACCCGTCAGCTGTCGGTTCAGGAGAAGGAGCATAAAAACGAGCTGCTGATGTATCTCGCACATGACCTGAAAACACCGCTTACATCAATGATTGGCTATATTAACCATATTCTTGATCACAAGGTGGATCAGGAGCAGCTGGATACCTCGATTCGCATCACCTATGAAAAGGCACAGCGTCTGGATGATCTGATAGATGAATTTTCAGAAATTCTGCGGTATGACGATAAGGTGTCACAGCTGGAGGTCACCAGAATTGATCTGAATACCATGCTGCAGCAGCAGCTGGCAGGCTTTTATCCGCTTATGGAGGAAAAGGGAATCCGGCTGCAGCTGCATCTGGCGGATCATATGGAAATCAGCGGAGACTTCGATAAACTGCAGCGTGTCTTTGATAATCTTATGCGAAATGCCATCAACTACAGCATTCCCCAGACGGAAATCCGGATCGCCGGTATGCTGTATGAGGATGGTGTCTGCCTGACCTACAGCAATGAAGGAGAAGCCATGGATGCCGCTTCCGTGCAGCATCTGTTCGACAAATTTTATCGGGCGGGAAGTGCACGGACATCGACCAGCGGAGGTGCCGGGCTGGGACTGGCGATTGCCAGAGAAATCATTGAGCTGCATCAGGGGGAAATCAAAGCCGACATGGAAGGTACGACGATTACCTTTACCCTGCGGCTTCCGTATGAACAGAAGGTGATACTGTGAAACACGCCAATTTAAAAGCCCTGCGTCGCCGTCTGTTTATCAAATATGCATGCATTATCATTGGTATCACGCTGGGGACGATAACACTGATTTATCTCTTTGATGATGTGCTGAACGGTGTTGTCATCGACTTTATCCGGCTGTTTATGGAAACCGGAGATCCCTTTGCGATGTTTCGCAAAATTTATATGATTGTGCTGCCGCTGCTTATTGTGGCCGCCATTATTCTTATGATTTATTTCCTCTGTCGTGATCTTGTCAATTATATGCGGATATTGATGCGGGGCATGGAGGATGTTATGCGCAAGGATCGCTCCCGTTTTGATTTTCCAAAGGAAATGAAGGAAGCGGAACAGCTGATAATGGCGCTGTCTGATGATTATCAGAATTATCTGAAGGCTGCTGCACAGGATGAGGAAAAGAAAAAGGATTTGATTTATCTGCTGGCGCAGGATATCAAAATGCCGTTGTCCAATATTTTAATGTATTTGGAATTTCTGCATAAGGAAACCCGTATTTCCCCGGAAATTCAGAAGGACTTTGTCATACAGGTACTGCATAAGTCGCTGGACTTGGAGGATATGATCAATGAGTTTTTCGATATCACCCGGTTCAATCTGCAATATGCGAAATGGAATCCGGAGCATATGTATCTGGATCGCATGATGGAACAGGTGGTGGATGAGTACTATATGCTGATGGAAGCAAAGCAGATGGAGGTATCCATAGAAAGCGGCAGCGGCCTTGCATTGTTTGCGGATAATGAAAAGATAGCACGCGTCATGCGGGACCTTCTGCGCAATTTAGTTGAGCTGGGACGGGTGAAAGCGACGATTCATATCCGGATGCAGGAGTTTGATGAGCGCTATGAGGTGCTTATGGAGGTGGAATCCAGACATCTCTCAGCATATCAGATTGCCCATATCTTTCACAATTATTACCGGCTGGAGGATGTGCATGGCGAGGGCAACCTGCATGTTCTGGGGCTGGGGATTGCCAGACAGATTATGGATATGCAGAAGGGGACACTGCGGGCAAGCTCGATAGACAAGCTGTTAAGCTTTACAGTTCAGATTCCAAAGGCTTTTGTACCGGGACATAAGGAATCCGTGGTATAATACGATAGAAAGAAAAACAGGTGATGAAATGAATATAGAAATAGGAGAAGTATTTCCTTCCGCAATCGAAGAGGAAGGAACCGTTATGGATTTCGTTGATGATGAATTTGTATTCGTTATCAAGGATGAGGTCTGGATGGATGAGGAATGTCAGGCAATGAAGCACAATCCGCTGACACTGGATTTTGTGTATAAATATGATATCGCCGTCTTTCTGCTGACACTGGAGGATGCTGTTGATACCAGCGACTTCATATTTAATGTACATGACAACGAATATCCGGAACATCTGTATCGCAGCTTTGAAAACGGCGACGGCTATGGTATGACGCTGTATCTGATTGACCGTATGAATACGGTATGCGCAAAGCGCCGCGTCCGTCTGTCACAGGGTATGTCCAATACGATTTCCCAATATCTTGCAAAACAGAAGCAGGCTCCCTTTATGGAAGAGGAATTCCTGTGCAATCTGCAGGGGCTGCAGTCTGCCTGGGAACCGTTCGAAATGCAGAAGATGGCATTGGGAAGCGAAACCTTCAAATAAGCAATGTAAGAAAATGAAAGTGATATGTAATTTTTATCATTTTGTATTGTGATTTTTTCACAATTACAGTATAATGGAAAATAAGCTTAAGAAGGAGGAATTGTATGAGAGCAGTTGTGAGTGTAATCGGAAAGGATATGGTGGGAATCCTCGCCAAAGTCAGCGCAGAGTGTGAGAATGCAAATATGAATGTGATCGAGGTGTCCCAGACGCTGCTTCAGGATATGTTCGCAATGATCATGCTGATCGATATTACAAAGGGAAATACGACACTGGCCGATTTTGCGGCTCATATGGAGAATGTGGGAAAACAGAGTGGTTTGACCATTCATGTCATGCACGAGGACATATTCAACTCCATGCATAAGATATAGGATGGTGAACGTATGATAAACGTACATGATATACTGGAAACCATAAAGATGATTGATGAGGAATATCTCGATGTTCGTACAATCACGATGGGAATTTCTCTATTGGACTGCTGTGACAGTGATATAGATAAGTCCTGTGAGAAGATTTACAATAAGATTACACATCTGGCAAAGAATCTTGTCAAGACGGGAGAGGATATTGAACGGGAATACGGTATTCCTATCATCAACAAGCGGATTTCCGTTACACCGATCGCCATGCTTGTGGCTGTCAGCGGCGGTGATCCTGTAAAGTATGCACATACCCTTGAGCGCTGTGCACAGGCGGTGGGCGTTAATTTTATCGGCGGTTACTCCGCACTTGTCCAAAAGGGCTGTGCGGCAGGTGATCGCGAGCTGATGGAATCCATTCCAAGAGCATTGGCGGAAACAGAGCATGTATGTGCGTCCGTCAATGTCGGTTCTACCAAGGCCGGTATCAATATGAATGCGGTGGAGCTGATGGGACGCATGGTGAAGGAGGCTGCCGAGCTGACGAAGGATCGTAACTGCATCGGTGCTGCCAAGCTGGTCGTCTTCTGCAATGCGCCGGAGGATAATCCGTTTATGGCGGGTGCATTCCACGGTGTCGGAGAAGCTGACTGCGTCATCAATGTCGGTGTCAGCGGTCCGGGTGTTGTCCGTGCCGCATTGGCAAAGGCGGATAAGTCACTGCCAATGAATGAGCTTGCGGATATTATTAAGAAAACAGCCTTCAAGGTTACCCGTATGGGACAGCTGGTGGGAACGCTGGCAAGTGAACGTCTGGGTGTTCCGTTTGGTATCGTGGATCTGTCACTGGCACCTACTCCTGCCATCGGGGATTCCGTTGCCTATATTTTAGAGGAAATGGGTCTGGAAAGCTGTGGTGCCTATGGAACGACTGCCTGTCTGGCAATGCTGAACGATGCAGTGAAAAAGGGCGGTGTCATGGCCAGCAGTACGGTCGGCGGACTTTCCGGTGCCTTTATACCGGTGAGTGAGGATGCCGGAATGATTGCGGCAACCAGAGCGGGTACCCTGTGTCTGGAAAAGCTGGAGGCTATGACAGCAGTATGCTCGGTTGGTCTGGACATGGTTGTCATTCCGGGTGAAACAACGCCGGAGGTTATTTCCGGTATCATTGCGGATGAGGCTGCCATCGGTATGGTCAATTCCAAAACGACTGCGGTTCGCGCCATTCCTGCAATCGGCAAGAAGGTTGGGGAAGAGCTGGAGTTTGGCGGCTTGCTGGGAAGCGGTCCTGTGATGAACATCAATCAGACAGACTGTTCGGTTATGATACATAGAAAGGGAAGAATTCCTGCACCGATTCAGGCCTTGAAGAACTAACCACAGGTGAAAAATCATATCAGAGGAACCATATTATATAAAAGCTTTCAACGGCTATCATGAAGTGATTCAGGACATAGAGCGGCAATGTATTCTATGTCCTTTTTCCCGTTGTGAATGGAAATGACCTTTTCTTATGATATGCAGTTTTGCTGCAGCAGGCGCAGCGTTACCGGATAGAAGCATGCTGTGCCCTTTCTTCTCCTGCCTGCATTCAGCCATGAAGTATCGTCACTCCTTTATCTCCAAGCTTATTGAATGGAGTAAAGCAATACCGGGGATAGTCAAATAACTCACAACGGTACATGGTCTGTTGTTTCCCTCTTCACATGGCACCCCTGACAATAATCTGTGGGGAACTATATTTGTCGCATGCTTATCGGATTCAAAAACTATGCAGACCGCTATTCAGGAAGATGCTTCTCTTGTCTGCCGTCGTTTGCTGTGCTATGATAAAAATAAGAGATGGGAGAGCAAGCATATGAAAAAAGATATCGTTGAGCTGCGGCATCAGCTTCAGAAAATTAAATCGGATAAGCTGTATCTGGAGGAATGCATCGAGCGTCTTCATGAGGTGGAGAGTGCTTTACGGCAGGCCGAGAAACAGCTGAAAAAGGAAACCCGTGATGTGGAAAAGCTGAATACCGCATCCGTTGCCTCCATCCTTGCATTTTTTGCAAAGGATAAGGAGGAGCGCCTGGTGAAGGAAGAACAGGAGGCGCTGCAGGCTGCACTTCATGTGCGGCAGCTTCATGAAAATGCTAAGGCACTGCGGCAGGATATGGATGCCTGTGAGCTGAATATCGTACAGGAGGAGCTGGTTCGACAGCAGCTTGCGGAATGTGAGCTTGCGGAAGCGATACAGCATTCTCCCTACGGAGAAGCGCTGCGTGAGCAGAAGCAGCTTGTAGATGCGCATACACAGCGGTTAAAGGAAATTCAGGAAGCACTAGAGGCCGGCTATCTTGTGCTGGATCAGCTGAAAAATGCGCTTCGTAGCCTGGACAGTGCATCCTCCTGGGGCTTTATGGATATCGCAGGCGGCGGGATTCTCTCTACTGCTATGAAGCATTCCGCAGTTGACAAGGCACAGAAAAAAATCGCACTGCTGAAAATCAATTTGTATAAGTTTCAGAAGGAGGTTCAGGATGTTCAGGGATTTCAGATAAATACCGTGAAGCTTTCTGATGGAACGGTTGCAATGGATTATCTTTTTGATAATATTTTTACGAATATGTTCGTGCAGTCCAAAATCCGGGAATCAGAAAAATCGCTGCAGCAGGCGAAACGTAGAATTGATCAAATTATGGATTCGTTATTGCAGGAGCGCCAGCACACACAGCAACAGCTGGAAAGGGAACAGGCAGCCTATGAGCGCATGTGCAGGGAGTCTGTAGATTAGAAACAGCAGCTGCTTCTGGCGCTCGTTCTTCTGCTGTGCAATGCATGAGATAAACAATGATTGGCTATTGGCTGTCCCTGAACATGGGAAAAAGCGGAAGACAAAGAAAGCCTGACTTATCGGGGTTGGTTCTTATTTGATTGTGGGTGAATTAAAATAAAGGAGAATTCGATACTATTGCAAGTTATCTGTCGTATTTGAATGCTTCCTTTTGAAAGCACCCTGAATAAGAAAGATTCTGTTTAGCTCTTCTTTTTTACGTTGCTTATGTGTGTATCCTGAAGCAAGGAAGAACCCGGCTTTTCATCTGTGGCTTCCTGTCTGCTTCCGGATTTCAAATGTGTTCTTTCTGTTTTCTGAAGACCATAAGGAATACTGCTGAGCATACGTTTTGGCTACTATTCATCGCGTTAGCATAGAAAAATGCATTTCCCTGCAAAAGCATAGAAGAACATCAGAATATGGCTGTCAACGCTATGTATCTCTTGTATTTTGCAAATACGCTCAGAATTTGGAGGAAAATAGGAATACGATCTGCTGTATTTTCCTGTTTTCTTTTTTAAATCATTATATATTTTACAGTATTTGTGATAAAATAGAAAAAGCATTGGAAAAGGAGAGATAACATGCTGGAATTGCGCAATGTATCCTTTGAGGTAGATGGAAAAAAGATTTTAAACAACATCAGTCTGACGATGGAAGACAATAGATTTACCGTAATTACAGGCCCCAACGGCGGTGGGAAATCAACGCTGGCAAAGCTGATTATGGGGATTGAAAAACCAACAGAGGGAGAGATTTTGTTTGACGGGGAGGACATTACGGCAATGTCTATCGACGAACGGGCAAAACGAAAGATCGGTTATGCCTTTCAGCAGCCCCCCAGATTTAAGGGAATGAGTGTGCGTAAGCTTTTGTCCCTGGCACACGGTAAGGATTTGGATGAGGAAATCTGCTGCAGCTATCTGACGGATGTCGGACTGTGCTCCAAAGATTATCTGAACAGAGATGTGGATGCTTCTCTGTCCGGAGGCGAGGTAAAGCGGATTGAAATTGCGAGTATTCTCGCGCGCGACTTAAAGCTTTCTATATTCGATGAACCCGAGGCGGGCATCGATCTGTGGAGCTTTGCGAAGCTGGTGGAAACCTTCCAGAAGCTGCAAAGGGAATCCAGACAGTCCATTATTCTGATTTCCCATCAGGAGCGGATCATGCAGCTGGCGGATGAAATCATTATTATCGAAAACGGGGCAATCAAAACAAAAGGGAAGAGGGATGATATTCTTCCGACACTTATGAGTGAATTTGATTCCTGTGAATTTAAAAAGTAGGTGAAGCAGATGGAACAGATGGAAAAAAATCTGCTGAAGACAGTAGCGGATATCAGCGGCTTTATGCCGGGCAGTGCCTTCAGCTTAAGAAAAAACGGTGCAGGTGTGGAACGTCACTCTACAGAGCATGTAAAAATTCTGGCAAAAACAGACAAGCCGGGTATCGATATCATCGTGGATGCCAATACGGTGGGGGAAAGTATACATATTCCGGTTATTCTGACAGACAGCGGCATTCAGGATATGGTATATAACGATTTCTATATCGGAGAGGGTGCGGATGTGGAGATTGTAGCCGGATGCGGTATTCACAATGACGGCTGTGACACTTCACAGCATGACGGAATTCATACCTTTCATATCGGAAGAAATGCCAGCATTACCTATACGGAAAAGCATTATGGAGAAGGCAGCGGCAGCGGAGGCAGAATACTGAATCCGACAACCGTCATTCATATGGAGGAAGGCTCCTTTGCCAAAATGGATATGAGCCAGATTAAAGGGGTTGACTCCACCTTTCGTAAAACGGAGGCAAATTTAGGTGCATCTGCCAAGCTGGTGATCAATGAAAAGCTGATGACGCATGGAGAGCAGAAGGCACATTCGGATGTGACGGTGAATCTGAATGGAGAGGACAGCGTTGTTCAGATTGTTTCCCGATCTGTGGGAAAAGATACTTCCGTGCAGGTATTTCATCCGATCGCAGTGGGAAATAATCGTTCCCGTGCACATATTCAGTGCGATTCCATCATTATGGGAAAAGCAAAAATCAGTTCAATACCGGAAATTGCTGCGAATCATGTGGATGCGGAAATCATTCATGAGGCAGCAATCGGAAAAATCAACAATGATCAGCTGATTAAATTGCAGACATTCGGGCTAAACAGTGAGGAAGCGGAAAAAGTCATTGTGGATGGGTTCTTAAAGTGATTAAAAAAATAATATTTACGACTAGGAGAGTTTTCTTCCCGGTGGCAGTACAGGGAGGATCTCTTTTTTTCTATTCTGAAAGAAATCTGAACTATATCTTGACCTTCTCCCTGAGTGAAGGTGTACGATATGCATGAGGTGATACAAATGTATAAGATAAAGGAGCTGGCAGAGCTGTATGGAATCTAAACAATCATTGAGGCGCTGACACTATCTTTGCGGAAGAAGGCTTTATATGCACAAATTATAAGGTTTCTGATATTCTGTGGATTTTTGTGGCTGATTTAGAATAAGACAGGTAATGCAGGAAAAATAAACGCTTTATCTGATATCTGTGATTCATCGATAGGTGATTTTGCGAAAGCATAATAGGATACCTGTATAGAAACGAGGTGCATGTGTGCAGCAAAAGAAGATTGGGGAATATAGCAAAAGATGTGTAAATAGTAAAAAGCGGGTAAGAATGTAGATACGAAACATACTTACAGGAGGAAAAATACTATGAACACATCTTTTATTTCGACAAAGCAGATTAAGGATCTTGTCAATGAACAAAAGTTTACATCTACACAGGACATCATGGAGTGTATGAAAGGTATGTTTGCGGATGTATTAGAACAGACACTGCAGGCTGAAATGGATCTGCATTTAGGCTATGATCGCGCTGAAAGAACATCTTGTGAAGGGAAGAAAAACTATCGCAATGGCACTGTGAAACGCACAATGAAAACACAATTAGGTGAAGTAGATGTAAACGTACCACGTGATCGT
>NZ_JAHOOJ010000070.1:0-249 GCF_019132535.1 Erysipelatoclostridium sp. DFI.2.3
AACTTTCTTCTACAAAAGTCTATACAGAGCATAAATATAGCGTTAGAAAGGGTTTCAAATAGGTAGAAGTAAGTAAAAATGTGAAGAAAGTGGTCATTGTGCGAATGATAGATAAAATGAATAAGCGGGAATGTGAAGAATTATGTGTAAGTAAAAATCGACAGGTTTAGATAGTAGATGACGAATCATGTCTAATCATCATCTGTTTATGTATTATCAGTATGCCCAATTCATCAAGGGTTATACTGA
>NZ_JAHOOJ010000071.1:0-241 GCF_019132535.1 Erysipelatoclostridium sp. DFI.2.3
ATAATTATAATTATAATTATAATTATAATTATAATTATAATTATAATTATAATTATAATTATAATTATAATTATAATTATAATTATAATTATAATAATAATTATAATTATAATTATAATTATAATTATAATTATAATTATAATTATAATTATAATTATAATTATAATTATAATTATAATTATAATTATAATTATAATTATAATTATAATAATAATTATAATTATAATTATAATTATAATTA
>NZ_JAHOOJ010000072.1:0-235 GCF_019132535.1 Erysipelatoclostridium sp. DFI.2.3
CATTCTAGAGAAAGTGTAGATTTATGAGAGAGATAACGGTGAGCACGGATTTCCTTACCTATCGTAGATTTATCTTTGCCTAGATTATCAGCAATAGCTTTTTTAGAGGAACCATTAACGATGCCGATCGCGATGACATTGCGATCGTCCTGAGTCAGATGTTTGTTTTTGTTCGTTGCCATATTCATCACCCTTTGTAATGTGTATGATAATAACCAGCGGTTACCTTCATCAT